>CAJKRH010000016.1 GCA_905202255.1 uncultured Ruminococcus sp. | reverse complement strand
AGCCTTCTCCAGTGGGAGAAGGTGGCGCGGTTTACCGCGACGGATGAGGTGTTACTATAGTATATTGCCGAAATAAATCATATCTCGCTATGTTCGCACCCAGATATGCACCAAAATTGAACCGCGAGGTTCGCCGTAGCCCAACATGGCACAGCAGTAAATCCGAGTCGGCGCTTTAGCGTTTCGAACCTGTAGCTGTGACTATGCTATAGTTGGACGGTACGCTTGCTATGTTCGCACTGGTCGCCGCGAGGCGACAGAGGGAGATATATAAGAGGTGGAACGCCTCTTATATGACTTTTGGTACTTTTGGTCACACAAAAGTACGATAAGAGAGAAGTATCTTTATGTCTCTTGCGGGCGAACAATGTTCGCCACTACCGCGCAAAAAAACAAGTTCCCTCAACAGCCAAAATAAAAAATTTCTGCCAATCCGCTTTTTCTTTTGCTATCGCCGCCGCAAAAGAAAAAGCTATCAAAAAGAAAAGCGCCGATACAAGATTTCGCGCTCTGCGGAGCGCGACAAAGGCTCCGCGCCTTTGAATGCGGCACCTTTTGAAAAAGGTGCACGAAAACTTTATTATGCACACAAAAAAGGCAGGATTTTTCCTGCCTTTTTCATTCTGAACTTTTTCAGCGTTTCCGAAATTAAACATCAAGCTTAGCCTGATTTATCTTCACGCCGGGACCCATTGTGCTTGCGATTACGCAGCTCTTGATATACTGACCCTTTGCAGCGGCAGGCTTTGCCTTGATAACTGCGCCCATGAGCGTATTGAAGTTATCCTGAAGCTTTTCGGCACCGAAAGATGCCTTGCCGATGGGGCAGTGAATGATGTTTGTCTTATCGAGACGGTACTCAATCTTACCTGCCTTGGCTTCGTTTACAGCCTTGGCAACATCCATGGTAACTGTGCCTGCCTTGGGGTTAGGCATAAGTCCCTTAGGACCGAGTATCTTACCGAGACGACCGATAACGCCCATCATATCGGGTGTTGCGATAACAACATCGAAATCGAACCAGTTTTCACCTGTGATTTTTGCAACCATATCTTCAGCGCCTACATAATCGGCACCGGCTGCCTTAGCGGCTTCAGCCTTGTCACCTTTTGCGAAAACAAGGGTTCTTACAGTCTTACCTGTACCGTGCGGAAGAACTACCGCACCGCGAACCTGCTGGTCTGCATGACGGCTGTCAACGCCGAGACGGATATGAAGCTCGATTGTTTCATCAAATTTTGCCTTGGAAGTCTGGCAAACGAGAGATATAGCCTCGTTGCTGTCATAAAGCTTTGTCTTGTCGATAAGCTTTGCGCTATCCTGATATTTCTTACCCTTAAACATTATTGCTTACCTCCTTAGTCCTCTACCGTGATACCCATGCTGCGGGCTGTGCCTGCAATCATGCTCATAGCTGCTTCTACGGAAGCCGCATTGAGGTCGGGCATCTTTGTTTCGGCGATTTTGCGTACCTGCTCCTTTGTGAGGGAAGCAACCTTTGTCTTATTCGGAACAGCGGAAGCTGTCTCGATTCCGCAAGCTTTCTTTATAAGAACGGCTGCGGGAGGAGTCTTTGTGATGAATGAGAACGAACGGTCTGCGAAGATTGTGATAACAACAGGGATTATAAGACCGATATCGTTCTTTGTGCGCTCATTGAATTCCTTTGTGAACGCTGCGATATTAACGCCGTGCTGACCGAGAGCCGGACCAACAGGCGGCTGGGGAGTTGCTTTGCCCGCAGGCAGCTGCAATTTTACATAAGCTGTAATTTTCTTTGCCATAATTTACACCTCCGAATGTGGTAATCCTCGGGAGAATCATAAAATAAAATTTTCTCCCTCCCACAAAGCACATAATATTTGGCTCTGTTATGTGCGAAAAAAGTTTGTCAATCTGCGAGAGCGACACTTGATGTGTCAAGCTCGACCGCGGTATCTCTGCCGAAAACGGATGCGAGTACCGTGACTTTTTTGCCGTCCTGCGAGATGCTCTCGACCTTGCCGACAAAGCCGGACATAGGACCGTTTACAATCTTTACGCTGTTTCCGACCTCGAACGCGGGAGCGACGACTCTGGTATCTACACCGAGAGCCTCGACTTCCTTATCGGAGAGCGGGACGGGACGCGAACCGGGACCGACAAAGCCGGTTGCGCCTGTGATGTTTCTTACGACATGCCATGTCTCGTCGGACATTATCATCTTGACGAACACATAACTCGGAAAGAGCTTGCTTTCCACTTCTTTTTTCTGATCGCCGGATTCCTCGACAATTATTTCCGAGGGAACCTTGACATCTGTTATCAGATGTGATATCCCGCGGTTTTCGATAATCTTTTCGAGATTTGTCTTGACCTTGTTTTCATATCCGGAATAGGTATGCACCACATACCATTTCGCTTCGCTCGTTTGATCCATGTTCTGCTCCTCCTGTAACTATTTTGAAAAATCCAAAATAGAATCAGAGCATAGCGAACCAGTTGCCGAGCTCTATGAAAAGCTTGTGGAAACCCAAGTCGACAGCCGCAAGGAACGCACCGAAAACAATTATGCTCACGAGAACGACAGCCGTGTTCTTGAGAAGCTGATTCGGAGTCGGCCATACGAGCTTTTTGAATTCGCTCTTATAGTCTTTGAAGAATTTTCCGATTTTCTTGAAAAATCCTACTTTTGCAGTTTTGGTTTTTTCTGCCATGTTTTCCTCCTTGCCGAGCTTTTAAAAAGCCCAATTTCTTTTACTTGGTTTCTTTGTGCAGGGTGTGCTTGCGACAGAACTTGCAGTACTTGTTAAGCTCGATTCTGTCAGGATCGTTTTTCTTGTTTTTCATTGTGTCGTAGTTTCTTTGCTTGCATTCACTGCATGCGAGTGTGATTCTAACGCGCATTTTCGGGACCTCCTGTTTAGATTTAGCCGATGTAAAGACTAATAAAAACGCCGCTCTCCGGTTTTGAAAACAGAAGCGCGACAAAATAAGGCGGTTTTCGCGAAGGAAAACGCCGTATTATTCTTTTTCGTCGGCATTGTTTAGTACCTCCCTCGGATAGGAGCGTATGAAAAACAGTACCGCATCCTATGAGGTATTTATATAATATCATATAAAATACCTCTTGTCAATAGGCTTTTGCCCGATTTTCGGCATATTTTGAGAGAAAATCGCCCGAAAAACGCCGAAATCGGGTTTTCACTTGCTTTCCCGCTTATTTTATGAGCGAGAAAGAGAATATCGCTATGCCGAGGACGACGAGAACAACGCCTGTCGCGCGGTTGAGCGTCTTGGGCTGAGCTTTGTTTGCGATAACGGCGGCTATTCTTGCCCATACCAGCGTGAAGAAGATGCAGAGGGCAAGCAGGAGCATATCCGGCATGCCGCCGATGGCGAAGTGGGAGAGAGAGCCTGTCAGCGCAGTGAAAGCCATGATGAAAACGCTCGTGCCGACAGCCGTTTTCAGCTCAAAGCCGAGAACGCTTGTCAAAAGGAGAAGCATCATCATGCCGCCGCCCGCGCCGATGAAGCCGCAGATAAAGCCGACTATCGAGCCGCAGATAACGGATTTTATCAGCTTTTTCTTTGCGGAAATGCTCTGCATGGCTTCCTTTGTGGTCATAACCGGCTTGACAATAAACTTGATGCCGAGCAGGAATGTCATTATCACAGAGAAATTGCCCATTGTCGCAGAGGGGACAAGGCTGGATATATAACTGCCGACAACGGTGAAAACGAGCACGCTCACCATCATGACAAGTCCGTTTTTCACATCGAGATTTTTGTTTTTGCCGTAGGTGTATGCCGATATCGCGCTCGCGAGCACATCGGAGGCGAGGGCTATGCCGACGGCGGTATACGGCTCCACGCCGAGAAAGGTCACGAGCATAGGCGTTATCACGGCGGCGGCACTCATGCCGGCAAAGCCCGTGCCGAGTCCCGCGCCCATGCCCGCAAAAAAGCATACGATTATTTCTATGAGAATTTTCATTTGTTTTCGATTCCTTCTTATGACTTTTTCGTGTTTTCGAGATTCGCTCTCATCTTTTCGTGCAGTGCGTCAAAGGTTGCCTTTTCCTCTGCGGAGAAGCCGAAAAAGAGCGTCTCCTGAAAGGCATCCTGCATTTCTCTGCCGAAAGCGATGACGGGTGCGGCACTCTCCGAGGGGACGAGGCAGACCGACTTGCGGTTTTCGCCGCTTTTTCTTATGAGCAGCTCCTTTTCCGAGAGCGAATTTACCGCGAGCGAGACATGGGATTTCGGTATCATGCGAATCTTCGATACCTGTGCTGCGGTATTGTATTCGGGATTATTGGCGAGAAACATCAGCACATCCACCTCTGCCGCAGAGAGCGAAAACCGCTCCATTATGCGGCGGCGGAAAGGCTCATATTCTTTTGCCATGCATATCGCGAAATCCGCAAAAGTATTTTTCTTCATAGGCACCTCCATGACGGTTCAAAATTGAACAATTGCATTATAGTTCAAAATTGAACTTTTGTCAAGCGGTTTTGCGCAAGTTAAAAATTTTTTAACAAACTATGGCGAAAACGCGCTTTTTGTGCTATACTAAAGAAAAAAAGCATACGGCAAACGGAGGAACGCATGAAAAAACTTCTCGTGATAGACGGAAATTCGATACTGAGCAGGGCTTTTTACGGCATACGCCCGCTGACCACCCGCGACGGGCTTTTCACAAACGCGGTGTACGGCATGGTGAATATAGTCAGCAGGCATATCGCCGAGCAGAAGCCCGACTATGCGGCGGTCGCTTTCGATGTGAAGGCACCGACCTTCCGCCATGAGCGCTTCTCTGACTACAAGGGAACGAGAAAACCGACTCCGCAGGAATTTCTCATGCAGCTGCCTTATGCCAAGGAAATGATGCGCGCGATGGGTCTGCACACGCTCGAGCTTGCGGGCTACGAGGCGGACGACATTCTCGGCACGCTCTCGGCGATGGCGGAGAAGGAGGGCATGGAAACCTGCGTCGCCACAGGCGACAAGGATTCGCTCCAGCTCATCTCGGACAAGACTTTTGTCATGCTCGCGACGAATACCGAGCCTGTGAAGTACGATACGGAAAAATTCAAGGAGAAATACGGCGTGCTTCCCGCGCAGTTCATAGATGTAAAGGCGCTGATGGGCGACAGTTCGGATAATATCCCGGGTGTTGCCGGAATAGGCGAAAAGACGGCGCTGAAGCTCATCGCGGACTACGGCTCGCTCGACGGAATATATGACGGGCTTGACGAAAAGCCGCTCACGCCCTCTGTAAAGAAAAAGCTTGCCGACGGCAGGGAGAGTGCGTACCTCTCGCAGTGGCTCGCAACCATCAGTCGCAATGTGCCGCTCGGGATTTCGCTCTCGGAGCTGGGATATACGGGCATAGACAAGCGCGCCATGCTCGGGCTCTGCATGAAACTGGAATTTTCCGCTTTCATCAAGAAATTCGCGCTCGATGAGGCGGGCATACATGCCGTGCCCGAGCGGGCTGAAAAGAGCAATGCGCCCGAGCGGACGGCGATTTACTTCGATGAAGATAAGGCTTATACCTATGATGGCGAAAGCGCGGCGGAGATGAGTTTCGCCGATGGCGCGGCACTGCTCGCTTCGGGCGGGGAGTATGTCTGCTGCGATAAAAAATCGCTTCTCCACAGGCTCGCCGACGCGGGATATGCCGCTACTGCGGGTTGCGATGATGTTATGCTGATGGGCTATATCTGCGGCGCGGGCGAGAATGATTTTTCTCTGCCGAAGCTGACCTCGCGACTGCTGATGCATGAATCCGAGAGTGGCGCGGACTGTGCAAAAGACATATATTCACTGTATCATATGCTGTATGCCGAACTCGAAAAAACGGAACAGCTTGCGCTTTATATCGATATAGAACTTCCGCTTTCCGGCGTGCTTTTTGAGATGGAGCGGGAGGGATTTACCGTTGATACGGCGAAGCTCGCGGATTTCTCGCGGCATCTCGATGAGATGAAAGGCGAATACGCCTCGCGCATCTATATGCTCGCGGGCAGGGAATTCAATATAAACTCGCCGAAGCAGCTCGGCACGGTGCTTTTTGAGGAGATGGGCTTCCCCGCACTCAAAAAGACGAAGAGCGGATATTCCACTGGAGCGGAGATTCTCGAAAAACTGCGTCCCTACAGCCCGATAATAGATGATATACTCGACTACAGGCAGGTTGACAAACTGAAAAGCACATATGCCGACGGGCTCTGCAAGGTGGCGGATGAAAACGGCAGAGTGCACACGAGCTTCCGTCAGGCGCTGACGGCAACAGGGCGGCTTTCCTCCACGGAGCCGAACCTCCAGAATATACCGATAAAAACGGAACTGGGCAGAGAACTGCGCAAGTTTTTCACGGCGAAAAGCGACGATTATCTGCTCATAGACGCCGACTATTCGCAGATAGAACTTCGCCTGCTTGCGGCTGTTTCGGGCGATGAAAATATGATACACGCATTTGAATCCGGTTTCGATATCCATACCGATACGGCGATGCGTATTTTCGGCGTATCGAAGGATATGGTGACTGTGGAGATGAGAAAGAGGGCGAAAGCGGTCAATTTCGGCATAATGTACGGCATGGGGGAATTTTCACTCGCGGGAGATTTGCATATTTCGCGCAAGCAGGCGGGCGAATATATAGAAAATTACCTCTGTTCCTATCCGAAAGTGCGTGAATACCTGCATAATATCACCGAGCAGGCAAAGCGCGACCTCTATGTGAAAACGCTTTTCGGCAGGCGCAGATATATTCCCGAGCTTGCCTCACAGAAGCATACGGAGCGCGCTTTCGGCGAGAGAGTCGCGATGAACAGCCCGATACAGGGCAGTGCCGCGGATATAATCAAGGCGGCAATGATAAATGTTGCTTCTCGGCTGAAAAAAGAGGGGCTTGATGCAAGACTTCTGCTTCAGGTGCATGACGAGCTGATAATAGAAGCGCACATTTCCTGCGCCGAGCGGGCGAAGGAACTGCTGAAATACGAGATGGAAAACGCCGTGAAGCTTGTCGTCCCGCTGACGGTAGAGGTCGGTTGCGGCAAAACATGGTACGACGCAAAATAGTCAAAATAGTATAGAAAAGTCCTCCGCGGCAGAAGATAAGATTATCTTTTGCGGGAGGATTTTTTTATGAAAAAATGCAGCTTTCTTGTTTTTGCGGCAATGGTGATGATGCTGTGCGCCGTCGTTTTCGCCTGCGGCACAAGCGCGGAAGAGCGGCTGGCGCGGGCGGCATTTCGCGATGAGCCGTATTTTTCGGAGGAGGTGTGCGCAGACGATAGCTTCATGCTTTCGATAGGTGCCGATGACTATGCGAAATACATCGCCGAAGCGACGGTCTATCACCCCGATTTCTCGGCGGAGGGGACGGAGATATGGTATATCCGTGCCTTTTCCGATGCCTGCGATGCGGCGGCGTTTCTCTGCTCCGCATACGAGCGTCCGCCGTGCGACCCCGCGGAGGTTGCCGTTTTTCTTGCCTGCGGCGACATGGTGATTTTTTTCAAGGGGAGCGGGGAGACAGCAGAGGCGATAAAGCGCGAGGCATCGGCATTATTCGGCAAATTCACCGAATACCTTATATAAAAAGATTATATTTTAATTATATTATCCCTTGTAAAATCGACATTTTTGTGCTATACTGAAAAAGTTGAAATGGATTTTGGTGCCGAGAAGGCAAGGAGAATGAAAAAATAATGCTTGATGTGAAAAAGATACGGCTGTACCTTTTTGATATGGACGGGACTATCTACCTCGGAGATAATCTTTTCCCTTTCACAAAGGAGCTGTTGAAAACAATACGCGAAACGGGAAATCACTACCTTTTCATGACGAATAATTCGTCAAAAAGCGTATCCGACTATGTGAAAAAGCTGGCGAGACTCGGCATAGAGGCGGCGGAGGACGATTTCATCACCTCTTCGCAGGCGACTGCCGATTATCTCAAAAAGAATCTCGCGGGAAAGAAGCTTTTCGTTTCCGGAACGCGCTCGTTCCTTTCCGAGCTTGCCGAAAACGGCGTGGAAAACATCCACGACAGCTACAGCGAGGATATAGAAGCCGTCGTCACGGGTTTTGATACGGAGCTGACATTTGCCAAGCTTGAGGCGATGTCCAAACTGCTGACGCGCGATATTCCGTTTATAGCGGCAAACCCAGACCTCGTCTGCCCGACGGAGTACGGATATGTGCCCGATTGCGGCTCGGTATGCGCGATGATAACGAATGCCACGGGCAAAAAGCCCTATTACATAGGCAAGCCGAGGCCCGAAATGCCGCTTTTTGCGATAGAGCGGATAAACAGGCTGGACAGCCGCGTCTGCGCGGAGAATACGCTTGTCGTGGGCGACCGTATATATACGGATATCGCAAGCGGCGTCAATGCCGGAACAAAAACCTTGCTTGTGCTCAGCGGTGAAACGACGCTCGGGCAGGCAAAGGCTCATGAAATCAAATCCGACGCGATTTTTGAAGATTGCGGCGTGATACTGGATATACTGAAAGGTGGAGAAGCAAAATGATTTATGATGTTGCGATTATAGGAGGCGGCGTTGTCGGCGGTCTTATCGCCCGCGAGCTTGCGAAGTACAGGCTGAACATCTGCATCCTCGAAAAGGAGGACGATGTCGCGATGGGTGCCACAAGAGCGAACAGCGCGATAGTTCACGGCGGTTTTGACCCTGTCCCCGGTACGCTGAAAGCGAAGCTGAATGCCGAGGGCGTCGGCATGTTCCGCGAGCTTTGCCGCGAGCTTGATGTTCCGTATAAGAATAACGGCTCGCTCGTGCTCGCTTTCTCGGAGGAGGAAGCGCCTCATGTACAGGAGCTTTACGAAAGAGGCATCGCAAACGGGATAGAGGGACTTTCCGTTATCTCGGGCGACGAGGCAAGAAAGCTCGAAAAGAATCTTTCCGAGAGCGTGGTATGCGCTCTGCACTGCACAAGTTCGGGTATAGTCTGCCCCTACGAGCTGACCATCGCCGCCATAGGCAACGCTATGGACAACGGCGCGACGCTCCGCTGCGATTTCCCCGTCACCGCGATGGAGAAGAGCGGCGAGGGCTACAAGATATCGAGCGGCGACGAGTATGTGGAAGCTCGCTACATAGTCAATGCGGCGGGACTCTACAGCGACGCGATAGCCGCCATGCTCGGCGACAAATACACCGTTGTCGCGAAGAAAGGCGAATATCTGCTCTTTGACAAGACAGAGGGCAAAACCGTTTCGCATACTATATTTCAAGTCCCGACAAAACTCGGCAAGGGCATACTCGTAACGCCGACGGTAGACGGCAACCTGATGATAGGTCCGACCTCCGAAAAGACAGAAAAGGCAGACCACGCGACAAGTGCCGCAGGTCTTGCCATGGTAAGAAATACCGCCTGCAAGAGCGTTCCGAAGCTCAATTTCAGAAAGGTGATAACATCTTTCTCGGGACTGCGCGCTTCCTGCTCGGAGAGCGAGGATTTCATCATAGAGTATTCCTCATCGGGCAACCACGCGATAAATACAGTCGGTATCGAATCTCCGGGTCTTACCTCCGCGCCTGCTATCGCGCTTTATGTATGCGATATGCTGAAAAATGCGGGGCTGACGATGGAAAAGAAGGGCGACTTCAAGGCGGAGCGCATTTCCTCACGCCGCTTCTCGCATATGAGCACGGAGGAAAAGAACGAGGTTATAAAGCGTGACCCGAAATTCGGTCATGTGGTATGCTTCTGCGAGAAGATAACCGAGGGCGAGGTTCTCGATGCGATACACAAGAATCCGCAGGCGAGAAGCGTAGACGCGGTCAAGCGCCGCACGAGAGCGGGAATGGGCGGATGTCAGGGCGGCTTCTGCGCACCCGTGATAACAGAGATACTTGCCCGCGAGCTTGGTATACCCGAGGAGCAGGTAACGAAATTCGGCGGGAAGTCATATATGCTTCTCGGAAAGGCAAGGTAAACGAAAATGTATGATATTGTTATAATCGGCGGCGGTCCCGCAGGAATGAGTGCGGCTGTTGCGGCATATGAAAATGGCATACGCAATATGCTCATAGTGGAAAGAGAACCCCAGCTCGGCGGTATCCTCCGCCAGTGCATACATAACGGCTTCGGTCTGCACAAGTTCGGACGCGAGCTGACGGGACCCGAGTATGCACAGCTCTATATCGATATGGTAAAGGAACGCGAAATCCCCTATATCACAAACGCTTCCGTTCTTGCCATCGATCGCTGCGAGGGCGGTCATGCGGTGACCGTTATGAGCTCGCAGACAGGCATGAGCATACTCGAGACAAAGGCTGTGGTTATGGCGATGGGATGCCGCGAGAGAAGCCGCGGTGCGCTCAGCATCCCCGGCACACGCCCCGCAGGCATCTATACGGCGGGCACGGCGCAGAAGTTTATCCGCTTCAAGGGCAAAATGCCCGGCAAGAATGTCGTTATCCTCGGCAGCGGCGATATCGGTCTTATCATGGCGCGCCGCATGACGCTCGAGGGCGCGAATGTAAAGATGGTATGCGAGCTGATGCCTTATTCCGGCGGTCTGAACAGAAATATAGTTCAGTGCCTCAATGACTTCAATATTCCGCTCCGCCTGAGCCATACCGTTGCCGAAATTCACGGTGGTGACAGAATCGAGGGCGTGACGATAGCGCAGGTAGACGAAAACCGCAGACCCATAGACTCCACGCGCGAATATGTCGAATGCGATACGCTCCTGCTCTCCTGCGGACTTATCCCCGAGAACAGACTTGCGACCGATGCCGGCATTGCCGACGACCCGATAACGGGCGGCGCTACCGTAAATCAGAACAGAGAGACGGCGGAGAAAGGTATTTTCTCCTGCGGAAATGTGCTCCATGTTCACGACCTTGTGGACTATGTTTCTGAGGAAGCCGAGATAGCGGGAAATGCCGCGGCTGAATTTGCCATGTGTAAATACGACGCCGCACCCGAGCGCAGGATAGCCGTGAAAACTGCGACAGGCGTCCGCTATACGGTTCCGCAGGCGATAGATGTATATGCCGATACGGACAATGTGAAGGTATACTTCCGCGTTTCCGACATTTTCAAAAACAAGAGCGTAGTTGTCCGCTCCAGCGATGGCGAGCCGCTCTATACGCGCAAGGGACGCAAATTCGCGCCCGGCGAGATGGAATTTGTTATTCTGAAGAGAGAAATGATAGACAAGTCCGCAGATACCATAACGATAGGACTTGAGGACTGAGGCGGGTGATAGAAATGAAAACAAGAGAAATGATTTGCATAAACTGCCCGATGGGCTGTTCGCTTACCGTCACGCAGGCGGACGACGGCACGATAACCGTCACGGGAAATACCTGCAAGCGCGGCGAGACATACGGTATAACCGAAATGACTGCTCCGAAGAGAGTTGTCACCTCCATAGTCAAGGTGGATAACAGAGAGGATGCTTTTGTTTCCGTAAAGAGCGCCGCTCCGATAACAAAATCAAAAATGTTTGAAGCGATGGATATCATCCGCGCGGCGAAGATAAGCGCCCCTGTAAAGATAGGCGATATCGTGATAAAGGATATCCTCGGCGAGACAGATATCATAGCCACCTCAAACATAGACTGAGAAAGGAAAGACTAAGATGGCAAAGAAAGACAAGATTCAGAAGAGAAGCATCCCGTTCAATGCCGAAAACGAGGGCACAGGCTACTCGGAATATACCGTGAAGCGCCTGCATGACAAGACTCTCAAGAGAAAGAAGCTGCTTCTCGTGCTCATTTATATCGCTTTTGCGGCGGCTTTCTGCACGGTATTTCTCGTTCTGGCAAAGATGCCGCCCGTCATCGCGGCGCTTCCCCTTTTCCTGTGGATACTTTGCTTTTTCACATGGAAATATACGAATATCGAATATACATATGTTACCTGCAAGGGTGAGCTTTATATTTACCGCGTAAACGGCTACGGCAAGGCAAAGGAGGTTTTCCGCCGCCGCATAGCCGATGCCGAGATAATAGCTCCCGCAGGCGGCGAATACGGCGAAAAGGAAAACGGAAATTTTGCGCAGGTGCTTGACTGCTCATCCTGCATGAGTTCCGAAAATCTCTATTTTGCCGCATACGGAGACACAAAGGTATATTTCAATGTATCGGGTGTACTTCTGAATGCAATGAAATATTACAGCTCAAAAAATGTCGTTCTCTCGAATGTCACAAGATAAGCGGAGGACGAAAATGAAAAAGGAAATATTCAAAAAATACAGGCACGCTCTCTGGGCGCTCTATCTGCCGATATACCTTATCGCGTTTTTCATGCTCGAACATTACATAGGCTGGGATGCCGATTATTGGGTATCGTATACTCCGCTTGACGATGTGATACCTTTTTGCGAATATTTTGTAATCTTTTATTATCTTTGGTATCCTTTCATGGGTGCTGTCGGCATATGGCTTATTTTTGAGGATGGGGACAAATTCCGCAGATATATGTGGTTTATTGCCATAGGCTTCTCGGCAAGCGTCGTTTTCATGGCACTCTTCCCGAATGGGCAGAATCTGCGCCCCGAGAGCTTCGCGCATGACAATATTTTCACGCGCATGGTCGGCGCCATGTATAAGATTGATACAAATACGAATGTTCTCCCGAGTCTCCATGTAGTCGGTGCCTTCGCCGCCTACTTCGGTCTTTGCGACAGCAGGCTCGGAAAAAAAGTATGGCTCAATATATCGGGGCTTGTGCTGGCGATTCTCATAACGGCTTCCACCGTTTTCATAAAGCAGCATTCCATGCTCGATGTTTATGCGGGGCTTGGCGTTGCCGCCGTGCTTTATGTGCTTGTCTATGTCGTGATAAAGCGTGCGCAGAAAAAGCACAGAGATAAGCAACTCACGGCGAAAAATAACATAAGCGAGGTAGGTATATGAAGATAGCGATAATCACAGGCGCCTCTTCGGGACTCGGAGAGAAGCTCCTATATGAGACAGAAAAGCGTTTTTCCCTTGATGAAATATGGATTATAGCCCGCAGAAAGGAACGCCTTGAGGCACTTGCGGCAAAATGCACCGGCGCGGCAAAGATAGTTCCCGTTGCGCTGGATCTGACGGACTACTCAAGCTACGAGACGCTTTCCGCCATGCTCGCGGAGAAGAAGCCCGAGATATTCGCGCTTCTCAATAATGCGGGCTTCGGCAAACTCGGCAATATGATTGATATGACTTATCCCGATCAGGCGGGCATGGTGGATCTCAACTGCCGTGCGCTTACCGCCGTTACCACGCTCTGCCTTCCCTATATGAAAAGGCGCACCGGCGGAGAAAAGGTCAGCTCATTTATACTCAATACCTGCTCGATAGCTTCCTTTGCGCCGAATCCGAGAATGACGGTCTACTGCTCGACAAAAGCTTATGTGCTCAGCTTCACAAAGTCGCTTCGCTTTGAGCTTCGCGGCACGGGAATCAATGTCTGCGCCGTCTGCCCGGGACCGATGGCAACGGAATTTCTCGATGTGGCAGGCATAAGCGGGGGAAAATCGAAAACCTTTGAGACATTGCCGTATTGTGACCCGGACAAGGTAGCCGCAGGCGCGCTGAAAGCGGCGGGCGCAGGCAGAAATGTCTATACACCGAGAGCATTTTTCAAGTTTTATCGCTTTCTTGCAAAGATACTGCCGCACAGCCTCGTCATGAAGATGAGCAAAACCTGATTTTCGCTGAGGTGAACAAAATGGGAGAGAGAAAACTCTATCCGCGCCCCGAGCTTGTCCGCGAAAGCTGGCAGAATCTCTGCGGCGAGTGGGAATTTGATTTTGATTTCGGAAAGAGCGCACGCGAGCGCGGTGTGCCCGAGGCGGCACATCTTGAAAAGAAAATAAATGTGCCTTTCTGCCCCGAGAGCGAGCTTTCGGGCATAGGGCACCGCGACTTTATGAACGCCTGCGTCTATAAGAAAAAGCTGATGCTTTCGCCCGAGCGCGGCAGGAGAATACTGCTTAATTTCGAGGCGGCATATTATAAGACAGAGGTTTTTGTAAACGGCAGGAGCGTCGGCATGCATGTCGGCGGATATACACCGTTTTCCTTTGATATAACCGATGCCGCGCTCGCAGGAGAGAATGATATCACCGTCATTTGCGAGGGCGACCCCAGAGACAGGACACAGCCGAGCGGCAAGCAGAGCGAAAAATATGCTTCCTACGGATGCATGTATACGCGATGCACGGGAATCTACGCTCCCGTGTGGCTCGAGGAGGTTCCCGAGGTATATCTTCGCGGCATGCGGCTCACGCCCGATACCGACGGCGCGAGACTGAATATCCATGCGTTTCTCTCGGGAAAAGGGGAGAAGCGCGTGCGCTTTGAGGCTTTTCTCGGCGGCAGAAGCGTCGGCGAGGCAGAGGCGAGCACCGTCGGCGACAATATAGCTACAAGCATAGGGCTCTCCGAGCTTTCGCTCTGGAGTCCCGAGAATCCCGCACTCTATGACCTTGCCGTGACCGTCTCATCCGAGAGCGGATGCGACCGGGTAAAAAGCTATTTCGGCATGAGAAAAATCGAGATGGACGGCGCCTGCCTGCGCATAAACGGCAAGCGGGTTTATCAGCGGCTCGTGCTTGACCAAGGATATTACGGTGCCGGCATCTACACCGCCGCGGACGACGGCGATTTTCTGCGCGATATCGAGCGCGCGCGCCGACTCGGATTCAACGGCGCAAGGCTTCATCAGCGCGTTTTCGAGCGCCGCTTCCTTTATGAGGCGGATAAGGCAGGCTTCCTCGTCTGGGGCGAATACGCAAACTGGGGCTTCGACCATACAGCCGAGGGGATGCTCGGTCATTTCCTTCCCGAATGGACGGAGGCGATGGAGCGCGACTATAATCACCCTGCGCTTATCGGCTGGTGCCCTTTTAACGAGACATGGGACGCGCACGACGGCAGGCATCAAAACGACACGCTCCTGCGCGATGTCTACACGGCGACAAAGCACCTCGACCCGATGCGCCCCTGCATAGACACAAGCGGAAACTACCATGTGGTGACAGACATCTATGATATACACGACTATCAGCAGGATATAGCGGCGCTTCACAGAAGATATGACAAATTTGAGGACGGAGAAGCTTTTGAAAACCGCCCGGGCAGACAGCAGTACCGCGGCGAGCCGTATATGATAAGCGAATACGGCGGCATCCGCTGGACAAACGACGAGAGCGGCTGGGGCTATGGCGACGCGCCGAAAACGCTTGCCGAATATCTCGAAAGATACTGCGCCATGGCGGAGATAATGGCGGCAAATCCGCGAATCTGCGGCGTTTGCTACACTCAGCTCTACGATGTGGAGCAGGAGCAGAACGGCATATATAATTATGACCGCACGCCGAAATTCGACGAGGCGGCAATGGACAGAATGGCGGAGGCTATGCGTGCTCCCGCCGCGATAGAAAAGGAATAAACCGTGGCACAGAAATATTTTTACATGAAAACCGACAAGGCGCCCTACAGCTACCGCTGCGGCGAGGAAGCGACCTTTGATATTTATCTTCGCGAGGAGGGTAAGCCCGCATCATGCCATACGCTGAAATGGGAGATAAAAGCCGATTTCGGCTACGAAAGCGCGGGCGAGGAAAGCGGCGAGAGCGGACATATCACGCTGAGGGCAAAG
The DNA here is from genome assembly GCA_905202255.1 of uncultured Ruminococcus sp. Classification (GTDB taxonomy): domain Bacteria; phylum Bacillota; class Clostridia; order Oscillospirales; family CAG-272; genus Apopatosoma. Next base: position 23,681 of record CAJKRH010000016.1, on the reverse strand, counting down.
CTTGAGCGCCCTGGATTTATCTATGTCCGCGCGTGGGCTTACGGCGAGGACGGCGAGAAGCTGTCCGAATGCGATGAGCTCTACGGCGGCGCGGGATATGAGCCGGAGAAGATAACGGGCGTGACGGGAAAACCCGAGGGCTACGATGATTTCTGGCAGAGCTGCCGCACGGAACTTCATGCCGTGCCGCCGCAGGAAATAGAGAAGCGAAAGCTTTCGGATGACCCCGAGCACCCGAATCACGATATCTACGATATGCGGCTTGCCTGCGCGGGTGGAATCCCCGTTTCGGGAATACTGACCATACCGCGTGACGGCAAAAAGCACGCCTGCCGCGCTGTTTTTCAGGGCTACGGCGTGAAGAGCGCATGGTTCAATTTCTCTGATGACGAAGTGGTTTTCTGCGTGAATGCGCACGGCATACCGAATGCCATGCCCGATGAATATTATGCGGAGCTTTCCGACGGCAGGCTTCGCGGCTACGGCTTTGACCGCGAGCAGAACAAAAATCCGCACACCTGCTACTTCAAATATATGATGATACGCGCCGCTCAGGCTCTGCGTTATCTCATGACCCTGCCCGAGTGGGATGGGAAAAATCTCATTTCCCGCGGCGGAAGTCAGGGTGCCGTGCAGGCGATGCACGCGGCTTATCTCGTGCCCGAGGTGAGCCTGCTTGACATTTTCGTACCGTGGCTCTGTGATATAAACGCGGCAAGTATAGGCAGACTTTGCGGTTGGGGCGAATTCGGCGGCGCGATAAGATTTTTTGACCTCACGCTCCGCGCGCCGTATATGAAGATGAAAACCGTCATCCGCGCGGGACTCGGCGATTACACAACGCCGCCCGCAGGTGTATGCGCCATGTACAATGCGCTCGGCGCAGAAGAAAAAAGCCTTACACTCGTCCAGTGTAAGGAGCACATCTATGAGTCGCCCGAGGCAGAGGAATTTACGGTTGATTTCTGATACAATAAGACAACCGCCGTGCACAAAACATTATGCACAGCGGTTGTTTGTTTAACTAAAGTGCGCCGAAGAGCCACAGCATTAAAAGCCCGAAGAGAGTCAGAATCAAAAGACACGGCAACACTATAACGAGATATCCCGACAGAACCATCGCCAGCTTCTCCTTGAAGCTGACCTTTTCCTCTGTCATCATCTCTTTGAACTTTTCCTCCTGTTCACCGGAGGATTTTTTTATGCGCTTCCAAATCATATCGGCTCCTTGTTTTATGCTGATGCGGCGACGGTTTTATCTGCCGTTTTTCGAGGTTTTCGGCACATCGAAGAGATAATCGCCGTTTTCATCCAGCTTTTTCTCGGGGAAATGGCAGGCTACGAAATGCCCGGGTTCAACCTCTGTCAGCGGAGGCGGAACTCTCTTGCACTTGTCGCAAGCCATATAGCATCTCGTATGGAATTTGCATCCCTCGGGAGGTCTAATCGGGCTCGGGATATTACCCTCGAGCAGGATTCTTTCCTTTTTCAGGCTTTCCACATCCGTTGTCGGGATGGAGGAGAGAAGAGCTACCGTGTATGGATGGCGCGGGTCCTCAAAAATGGTCTGCGCGCTTGCAAGCTCCACTATATTGCCGAGGTACATAACGCAGATTCTGTCCGAAATATATCTTACTACGGAGAGGTCATGCGAGATGAACATATATGTGAGGTTTTCCTTTTCTTTCAGCTCCTGAAGCAGGTTTATTATCTGCGACTGGATGGAAACATCGAGCGCGGATACGCATTCATCGCAAACGATGAATTTCGGCTTTACGGCGAGCGCACGCGCGATGGAGATACGCTGACGCTGACCGCCCGAGAACTGGTGCGGATATCTGTGCATCATGTAGTCCTGCAAGCCGCAACGGCGCATTGTCTCAAGGATATATTCCTTCATTTTCGGCGAACCGTGCTTGTAATATTTGTGGGTCACGAGACCCTCTTCGATAATCTGCCCTATCGTCATTCTCGGGTTGAGCGAGGAATACGGGTCCTGGAAGATTATCTGCAGGTCCTTGCGGAGCAGGCGCATCTCGGAATATTTGAGTCTGGCGAGGTCTATGCCGTCATCCAGCATTGCCTCGTATTTTGCAAATTCGGCATCGCCCGTGTGACTTTTCTTGAGTGCATTTATCTTTGCGCTGACATCGGAAATTTCCTTTTCGTATTTTGCGATGTTCGCTTCGATAATCTCGGTCTTTTTGCCCAGTGCCGCTATCTTTGCGGGTGCTTTTGCTTTCTTTTTCGGGTTTTCTTCCTTTATATCGGCGAGGCTCTTCTGAAGCTCAACTATCTCGTGCTCTCTTTTCGAGCGCTCGAGCAGGAGCGCCGCACCTGCCTTTGTATCCTTGGCGACGAAGCCGCCGAGGATTTTTGCCACATGGGAGAGCGCCGTTTCATAGTCGGCTATCGCGAGGTTCTTTGCCTGAATGTCGAAGAACGAAGCGTTTGCACCGAGCGCATCGCACTTTTTTGTGAGCGCGTCTGCCTTGGCATGAGCGGAGTGAATCTTTGCCACATACTTTTCCGCATGGGAGAGGGTTTCTCTTACATAAGAGGGAGAAATCTCGGCTATCGTATAGCCGTAGAACATCGTAGTGCCTGCGGTCTGTTCGTAAAGCTGGAGAATTACTCTGCCGAGCGTCGATTTGCCGCAGCCGGACTCACCTACTATGCCGAGTGTTTCGCCCTTGTAGATATCGAGCGTGATTTCCTCGTTTGCACGGACATAAAGCTGATTTTTCTTGAAAATGCTTGACTTGCCGACAGGGAAGTATTTCTTAAGATTTGTTATCGATAAGAGCTTTTCTGTGTTCTTCGGTGTGTTCTGCACTTCTTCTCACCTCCTTTTCGGGATAGAAGCAACGGATTTTCTGACCCGCCACAACTTCTTTCAGCTCCGGCTCTTCGGCGAAGCACCGTGCTGTCGCATACTTGCATCTCGGAGCGAATTTGCATCCTTTCGGCAGTGCCAGCGGATGCGGCACGACGCCGGGGATAGGCTCGAGTTTATGCGTGATATTATCTATGCGGGGGATACTGAACATCAGTCCCTCCGTGTAAGGATGGCTTACTTTGCAGTCGGCAAATATAACCTTTGCCGAGGACTGCTCCACGACCTGACCGCAGTACATAACGACGACATCGTCTGCCATTTCGTTGATGACGCCGAGGTCATGCGTGATGAAGATGATGGATGTGCCGTTTTCTCTCTGGAGTTCGTTCATGAGATGCAGAATCTGCGCCTGAATGGTAACATCGAGAGCCGTGGTAGGCTCATCGGCAATGAGTATTTTCGGCTTGCAGGCGAGCGCCATGGCTATCATGACGCGCTGTCTCATACCGCCCGAAAGCTGATGCGGATACTGCTTGATGACCGCCTCGGGATTCGGAATCTGAACATCATAGAGCATTTTGAGAGCCGCTTCTCTTGCTTCTTTTTTCGACTTGCCCTGATGGATGATGAAAGGCTCGGAGAGCTGCCTCTCTATCGTGAATACAGGGTTGAGCGAGGTCATAGGCTCCTGGAAGATAACGGAAATCTTATTTCCGCGGATGTCGTACATCTGCTGCTCGGAGAGCTTTGTCAAATCCTTGCCGTCGAAAAGTATTTCGCCCTCGGCGATATATCCGTTTCCGTCGAGCAGGCGGAGTATACTCATGGCGGAAACGCTCTTGCCCGAGCCGGATTCGCCGACTATACCGATTGTTTTTCCCGGTTCAAGGCTGTAGGAAACATCGTTTACCGCCTTTACGGTGCCTTTTCTTGTTTTGAAATATGTATGAAGGTGCTTTACTTCGAGTAGTGACATATTATTTTTTCACCTCCGTTACTTTTCCTGGCTGCTCTTCGGGTCGAGAACATCCCTCAGAGTGTCGCCCAATATGTTGATACTGATAGTGGCTACTGCAAGGAATATAGCGGGGAAGAGCCACTGCCACCAGTAATTCTGAATGACTATAGAGTTGTTTGCGCCGTTGAGCATATTACCCCATGTGGGTCGCGGCTGCTGAACGCCGAAGCCGAGGTAAGAAAGGCTGGATTCCGTGAGCAGACAGCCCGCGAAATCGAGCGTCATGCTGACGATGATGACCGATATGATATTCGGGAGAATATGGCGGAAAGCGATGATTCTCTCCTTTACACCCATTGCCTTTGCCGCCGTGACAAATTCCTTTTCTCTCTCGGCAAGCACCTGAGCGCGTATCATGCGCGCAAGACCTGTCCATGAGAGCAGACCGAGGATTACCATGATTATCATTATTCTCGATGTTTCGCTGATGGGGCGCGATGTGAGAACATACGAGAGCATCATTGCAAAGGGAAGGAACGGGATAGCCGAGAAGATTTCCGTGATACGCATGAGGAGGATATCGACCCAGCCGCCGAAATAGCCCGAGAGGCATCCGACGATAATGGCGATGACGGACGAGATGATAACCGCGATGGCGCCTATTGTCATTGTCATTTTACCGCCGTGGATGATTCGCGTCAGCGTATCTCTGCCGAGGTTGTCTGTTCCGAAAGGATAACCCTTGAGTCCGGAGGACTTGATGAGCTTGCCGTCGGAATCCGCAAGGTATGTCTGATAAGGACCTGCGTAAACGGCAGAGCATTCCGTGCCGTTTATATCCTTGAGCTGCCCCTTGTCATTTGAACCCCATGCATATGCATGACCGCCGTCGGTGACGCCGACGAAATGAAAAGCACCGCCGCTGATAGCCACAAGCTTTTCACCTGCGGGAATTTCCGCTATGGCATTTTCGCCGTATCTTGACGCACCCTGAACGAGAACTTCACCGTTTTCGAGAAGAACCGCGAGGCATCCGTTTGTCGTTGCGATATCGGCTATCTTTTTGCCGTTCAGATAAGACATGAGACTTACCTTGTCGCCGCTTGAGGAGGTTGCCGTTTCGCGGCGGAGCATACCGCCGGGACATTCGAGTGTGCCGTCCTCCATGAGCAGGAAAGCATAGTAGTTTGTCAGAGCGACTTTCTTTACTTTTGTATAGTTGCCCGCATCCACCTCAGCCATATTGAGGCAGGCGTTCTTATTACCCCATATGTAAACCTTGCCGTCGTATACAAGAGCACTCACCTGATAGCCCGCGACAAGCTGGCTGACCTTGGTGACATCTTCGACTCCGTTTTCTATCAGGTCCACGGGACACTGGATTACAGGGTCGTCCTTGTTGCCTTTGAAATATCCGTACTGACCGCGGGAATTTACACCCCAGCCGATGAGCTTGCCCGATGTGCTTATCGCGATGACATGGTCATTTCCTGCGGAAGCCATATAGGTTTTGCCGTCTTTCAGCTCTTCCGGAATCTCGGAATAGTCAACCTTTGAAAGCGTATTTTTCGGATATCCCCATAAATATATGTTGTTATCCTCGCTCACGCCGACGGAAAAAAGCGATGTTCCGGAGATGCTCGCGATATTGTTTTTCATGCCTGCCGGAACCTTGCGCATTGTCATATTGGGAGCGATATTCGCCTGATTTGCATCAATGAAGTTTACATCCATCGGAAGAAAGAGCGGACCGACAAAAACGAGTATGAACATAGCTATAAGCACTACGAGAGAAACAACCGCTATTTTACGCCTGAAAAATGCCTTGACTGCAAGCTTGGAGGGAGACTCCAGCTTTTCCACGGCGAAGATTTCGCTATCGGAAAGCTCCTTGCTCGCGCCCATGAACATTCTCGAGAACCAACGACCTATCTTGAAGCCGCCGCGAGCGGATTTATTTTCTTTCTGCTTGTTATTCTTTGACATATAAATCCGCCTCCTTTACTTATTGACTCTGATACGCGGGTCTACGAGACCGTAGATGATATCTATGAAGAGATTGCCCGCGAGAGAAATGAATATGTAGAACATCTGAAGAGCAAGCACTATTTCGTTGTCGTTATTTGTGAGTGCCTGAAAATATGTTCTGCCTATGCCGTTGAGCGCAAAGATGTTTTCTATCATCAGAGAGCCGCTGAATATTCCGAGGAACCAGCCTATGATGAGCGTTACCACGGGGAGAAGCGCATTTCTCCACGCATGACTGTAGATGACAACGCGCTCGCGCAGACCTTTTGCTCTCGCTGTTCTGATGCAGTCCATCGAGAGCGCCTCAATCATGGAGGCACGGACATATCTTGTCATACCGCCGAGCGAGCAGAAGGTCATTACTATCAGCGGCAGGGCGAGATGGTACATTTTGTCCCAGAACTGCCGCCACGGTGTCCACTCAAGACTGCCTGCCGTTATCATTCCCGAGACGGGGAACCACCCGAGCACGACGGCAAAAAGCCAGATGAATACTATGGCTATGATAAATGTCGGCAGGCTGTAGCCCACGACTGTTCCCACCTGAACGGCGACATCGCGCTTTGAGCCGCGCTTCACTGCGCAGAAAATACCGAGCGGTATAGTTATGCCGAGCGCGAGGATAGTAGCGAAAATATTTATGAAAATGGTATTTTTCATCGGCTCCCTGATAACCTCGGCAACAGGCTTGTTGTATATAGCGGAATCGCCGAGATTGCCCTGAAGTATACCGTTGAAGGTGCCGTCGTCATAGGGATAGATACCTATCCATCTGCCGTAGCGCTCGAGCTTTGTACCGTTTGTGCCGTATTTCTTTTGCCAGAATTCATACCGCTCATCGTAATTGAGCTTGCCCTTGCTTGCCTTTACTTCCTCGGTTGCCGTTTGCGCCGCCTTGTCTATAGGCAGCATATTGTAGATGAGAAAAAGCATAAGGGAAAGGATAAAGAATACAAGTATGATATACAGCAGTCTTTTAACTAAGTATTTTCCCATTGTGTCCTCCCGGAAAATTATAAAAATCTTTTATATATATGCATTTTTGTGCCGCGAATACTGTCGAACCAACGCAATGCCGCTTGATTTGCGCGGCAAAAAAACGCATATATATACGACTTTGCAGGAATGACGCGCGGGGCGTCATTCCTGCAAGGCATGAAGGCTTTCGCCTTTAAATCTTATTTGCGCTTCTTCGCGGATTATTTGTTATAGTTTTCAAAGAAGTCAGCTTCGTCCATGATATATGCAGCGCTGTAATCGTCATACAGGCTGGGGTCGATAGTCCACTGGAAAGAGTAATCGTAAACAGCGGAGTTGAAGCCTGTAGCAAAGTTGATTGCATTGAGCTTCGGTGTGCCGTCATAGCCGTATTGATTCATGCGGTAAAGCTCGCCGAAGAGACCCTTGTTGAAGTCGGTGGTAGTATATGTGATATACATGCCGATAGCCGTTGTTGCGGTGGAATTCTTCTGCCATGCCGTGAGAAGCTGTTCTGTAACGGAGTTGGGATGTGTGCCGAACCAGTTGATTGCGAGAGGCATATAGTACTCGCCGTCTATCTTGACTGTCTTGTACTTGCTGTCTGTTGTCTTGAAGTTGAGGTTATCGAGAGAGAGCTCGTAGCCGGAGAGCTTCTTGTAGCGGACAGCGTCCTTTTTAGCGTCGAATGCCTTGCCTTCCACATTGTACTTCCAGCCTGCTGCCTCGAGAACCGCGATAGCACTGTCGGAGCTGTAGTTGTACTGGTTGATGTTGATTGTGTCCTTGCATGCAAGGAAAGCCTGAGAGAGAGGATAGTAAGGACCGTGAACAACGGCACCGTAACCGCCTGTGAATGTCTGAGCAAACTCGGGACGGTTGATGGTATACATGATAGCCTGACGGACTTCTGTCATACCTGTAGGACCGAAGTCGCAACGGAAGCCGAGCTTACCGTAGCCGGCGCGGTCATAGTGAGTCTCTGCATATTTGTCGGGGTTTTCGCTGACAATCTTGAGCGCAGCCTTTGTTGTGTCGCCGCCTGTGATTTCTGCGACAATATCGACCTGACCCTTCTTGAACATATCCAGCTGTGTTTCCTCGACAAGCTTGATATATGTGATTGTCTCGATGGAAGCCTTGCCGCGAGCGTCGTCGCCGGGATAGTTGGGGTTGAGCTTAAGCGTAGCTGTAAGAGAGGATGCGTCGTAGTTGGAAATCACATAAGGACCGGAGAAGGGAAGATCGGAATCCCACTTGAGGTTAGCCACGATTTCAGCGGCTACTTTGTAAGAATCCTTGCCGTCCTTTGTCTCTTTGGCATAGAAAGCGTCGTTGAGACCGCAAGCCTTTGTTTCGGGGTCAACTACGATGTCGCCTTCAGCACCGAGGTAAAGAGCGAGCGGTACGGGAGAAGCGGCAGCGAGAGTATCGGAGTAATAATAGTTTGCGTAATCCTGAGTATATGTGAAAGAGAAGGTGTAGTCATCAAGAAGCTTTACGCCTGCAAAATACTTTGTACCTGCAGCCTCCTCGCCGGTTGCGCCGGTGTAAGCCTTGAAATCGTTGAAGCCGACGAGCGTCTGACCTGCATTGCCTGTAGCGCCTGCCTCAACGGCAACGGGCGAGCTGTTTGCGAGAACGGATGCAACATAGTGCTTTGCATTGATAGCGGAACCATCACTGAATACGAGGTCATCTCTTATCTTGATTGTATAGGTGAGTGTGCCGTCTGCGTTTACAACGGAAGTGGGAACCTCTGCGAGAGTACCCATATTCCAGTGGAATATGCCATCTGTATCGGACATAATTGTGTCATGACCGGAGGTGAGCTTCTGGATATCGTAGTCGGAAGCGCCGGGGCTGGACTTACCGAATGCGGCATTACGGAAAGCACCGGAAAGGTCTGTAGTGCTGCCGAGAATGACGGAGCTTGCCACGCCTTCCTTGAGTGTGCAAGAAATGATAGCGTCCGCGGGACCCCAGTAAGGAGTTGTAACGAAGTTCTGAATCTTCTTGTCGTAAAGATCGAAGTACTGGTTGGAATAAAGCGGAATTTCGGGAACGAGGTAGTTCCATCTCTGAATGTAGAGCTTCCACCATTCGTTGTAAACATCGGTGGATGTCTTGTCTGCTACGGGTGTGGTATTGTAAACCATTGCCATAGAGAGGAAGTCCATACCGAGTTCGTATTTTGTACCGTCGACTGTAACATAAGCAAGACCTGTTTCCTTGTCTTCTTCTACCATGTCGATGGTAACCTTGCTTCCGATTTTAGAATAAACGGAAGTGAAGTTCTTGTGAGCAACTGCATCTGCAGGGTCAATCGGCTGATACTCAACGGGCTTTTCTTCTTCCTGCTGTTTGCCGCAGGCAAACAGAGCGAATACCATGAGAGCCACAAGAACCAAAGCTAAAACTTTTTTCATCTGTTTTTCCTCCTGAAAAATATTTTGATTTACAGGCTGAGCCTGCAAGCAATAATTCAATTTATGCGGATTCTGAATATATGCCTCAAAAAGCCGTATAAAAATAATTATTATGCAGTATTGTACCATATTCATGAATTTTTTACAATACTTTTTTTAAAATTTCTTTGCTATTTTGAATAATTTGGAAATTTTTTCATTTGATTGTGAATATTTCGAAAATATTTCGGCATTTTCGCGGAATATTCGCTTATTTTTATTGTTTCGCGATGCTTTGGCTTTTATTCTTTCGTTTTCGGCTGGGATTTTTGCGTTTTTCTTTCATTTTTTATATAATATATGAGCTGATAATTTTTTCAAAAAAACACTTGACAAACGGTCGGGTTTATTGTAAAATATATTTGAAGAAGAACATCGCTTCTGCGCGAAGGCGCGGACAGCATACAAAAATAAATGGGGTAAGGTGAACGCTGTGAAAGAAATATTTGAGATGCCGAAGCTGGACATAATCGCACTGGCAGATGAGGATATTATAACAACATCGGACAGAGGACCGTGGGATATCCAAGCTGTCAAGAGCGGCATAAATGCTTTCGCCAAAATTGACGACAAGGACGAGTGACCCGCGTTTTCCGAAAGACGAATATCCGCAAATAGGGTGCTGTGAGCAACGGCACCTTTTTTATTTAATGGCAGAAAATGTATTGACAGATGCGGAATTTTGCAGTATAATATAATTGAGCGGTTGAATTTTGATGATTTAAATGCGAAATCCTCCGTGCCGAAACCGATATTATAAGAAAGGAAACGATCACATGAAAAAGAAACTTCTTATTGCCGCGCTGACGCTGGTGATGCTATTTGCCTTCTGCCTTGCGCTGAGTGCAGACGGAGAAACGACGCCGACGGCGGAAATTTTCGCCTGCAATCTCGAATTCGGCAATCAGGTATATATTCTGTATGCCGTTGATGTCGGCAATGCTCCCGGCATAACCATGGAAAATGTAGGTCTGAAGATAGAGCGCGCAGACGGCGGCAAAGCACCTGTCAATATCGTCGCTACCGAGAAGGAGACGATTGCCGGAAAAGAATACTACGTGGTGATATACAAGGACCTTGTGGCTAAGGAGATGGGCGATATAGTAACAGCTACTCCTTATGTTGAGCTCGGCGGTGTAAAGTACGAGGGTGCTCCCAAAGACTACAGCATCTGCACATACGCCGCGCGAATGCTGGGACTTGTCGATGGCGTTACGGGAACTGACGACGAAAATCTCATAAAAATGCTCAGAGATATGCTCCGCTACGGCGCGAGCGCGCAGATAAAGTTCAATTATAAGACCGATGCGCTCGCATCCGCCATGCTTGACAATCGCATAAATGTGACATACAATTTCAAAGAGCTGCTGGATGCACAATATACAAATCCGAACCCGTCGTCTTTCCCTCTTGCGGAGGGCAGTGTGAAACTGCAGCCGCTTATCATAAAGGGTTATATATTCAGATACTGGAGAGATGAGATGGGAGAACCTGTCCTCAATATAGACACATCAAAACCCGGCGACATCACTCTGTATCCTGTTTTTGAGGCTGAGCGTTATCCGATTATATATGAAAACACCAAGGGCGTTCGGAACAGCAATGTCGATATCTACGATGTGAGGGATGCGATACACCCTCTTCCGCTCGAGAAATATGATTATGATTTCAACGGATGGAGACTGAACAGCCCTTACGGCGATTTTGTCGGCGAGGACGGAATTCCCGCGGGTACCACGGGCACTATAGTGCTCTACGCCGACTGGACACTGAAGCCCGAATTCGAGGGATTTTACTATGTTGTGGACGAGAACTACAATATCGACAACAAAGGCACAAAATTCTGCATGCTTATGGGCGTCGAGAATTGGAACAGCGTAACAAATCTCACCATTTCCTCCGTGTTCAACCACATAAAGGAGGGCGCGCTTGCGAACTGCCGCTCGCTTAATGAGCTCACCCTGCCTTACCTTGCTTCCGACAATACGGTGACGCGCAACACAAATCTCGGTTATCTTTTCGGCTATGCGAGCAACGCCGAGGCAGAGGGTGCCATCCCGACGAGCCTGAGAAAGCTGACCGTGACCGGCGGTGTAATCGGCGATTATGCCTTTGCGAATCTGAAAAATGTTGCGGAGATTGTGCTCTCCCCCGAGGTTACCAAAATCGGGTACAAAGCATTTTTGAACTGTGAGGGCCTTGAAGACCTCACAATGCCTTTGCTTTATGTAAATCATAGCACAAGAAGGGCTGCAGACGAACACGGATATGTTATCACTCAAGCAGAATATTACGATTTACCCGGTTGGGTGGACCGTGAGGCTGACAGCTATGACGGCAAGACATTCAAGCTTCATATTAACGGCGGAGGCATTCTTCACGCTGCCGCAGGCGATGCGAATTGGGAAAAAGACGGTGCCACAATCGGAAACGGTTTCGGCGGGAATCTTTTCGAACTGTGTAAGGGTATCAGCGAGGTTACGATCGATAACATCACGGTGATTCCGCAATTTACATTTGCAAAATGCAGCAATCTCAAAAAAGTCACCATTGGTGACACGGTTCAAAATATTATGTCTGGCGCATTTTGGCGTACCGCCATCGAAGAAATTGTGATTCCCGATACGGTGAAGGAAATGGGCGAATATTGGTATGCCGAGTATTCTAATGCCCCTGCTGATAGGGCTTTTAGCTATTACAGCAATAGCGGTCGTGTGTTTGCGCAGTGTAAAAGCCTGAAAAAAGTTGTTATAGGAAACGGCGTGGTAAACATTCCCGCAGGGATGTTCACTGATTGTACAAATCTGGAAGAAATCATCATCGGCGAAAATGTTCGGTTTGTCGATTGTGAGGCGTTTTTGAACACTAACGATACTTTCAAGGTTATCAATAACTCAACACACAAGGAATGGGTCGTCAGCGGCCCTGTCAGTGCAAGATTTATGAACCAACTGATGGAAAGTGAAAACGCCCCCGAAAAGGTGTACTACGGTTACGAGAAATTTGATGCCAAACGAGTTGACGGCTTCACAGAGTCACAGATTAAAGACTGGAATATTGTGTTCTACAGCCCGACTGACCCCTATGCCGACGGCAGCTCAACCGATATTGAATATTGGTATCACGATGACGGCGCGGATTGGTATCGAAAACAGTATACCGTCACTCCGATAATGTGGGAAAAGCAGTAAATAATCTTTTATTCGTAAATATACGGCAATATCAAAAAGGCGCTGTGAGCAACAGCGCCTTTCCGTTTTATATATCTGTTATGCCATTTTGTCTGCGAGCTTCGCACCGCCGAGGATGTGGAAGTGAAGATGGGGCACGCTCTGGCAGGCATCGGGACCGCAGTTTGATATTATGCGGTAGCCCGAGGTCAGACCCGCGGATTTCGCGATGGCGGGAATTCTCTCGAAGATGTATGCCACAATACCGCTGTTTTTATCCGTTATTTCGTCGGCACATGAGATATGCACTTTCGGGATGACGAGAATATGGACAGGCGCCTGCGGATTTATATCGCGGAAAGCGAGGATTTTTTCATCCTCATAAACCTTGGAGGAGGGAATAGCGCCCTCGGCTATTTTGCAGAAAAGACAGTTTTCCATTTTTCTCTCCTTTATTTAGTAAGCGATTTTACTATATCGCACACGGAAGCCATGGCTTCGCCGACTTTCTCGGGGAATCTGCCTCCTGCCGTGGCACTGTCGGGCTTGCCGCCGCCGCCGCCGCCGACAACTGAGCAGAGTTTCTTTACGACATCGCCTGCGCGAACGCCGTGAGCGACGGCATCCTTGCCGCAGACGGTGACTATATTCAGCTTGCCTCCTGCCGTAGTGCACATTACCGCTACGATATCGGGATTGTTTGCCTTGACCTCATCGCCCAGCGAACGGAGAGCATCGAGCGGAAGTTCACTCTTCAGCGTTGCCACGCGGAGCAGATCTACGCTCTTTGCATCGGCAAGCATTTCCGTTACCTTGCCGGAAGCAAGTTTTACGGAGAGAGCCTCGTTTTCCTTGCGAAGAGACTTCAGCTCGTCGGCATTTGCGGCTATTTTTGCGGGGATTTCCGCCGTGCCGCTTACCTTGAGAGCCGCCGCTGTATCGGAGAGAAGCTTTTCACTCTCGAGAACGGCATTATATGCGTTCATACCGGTCATTATTTCTATGCGGCGCGTGCCTGCGGCAACGGAGCTTTCCGAAACTATGCGGAAAAGACCTATCTCGCCCGTTGCGCCTACATGGCATCCGCCGCATAGCTCGCTCGAGAAATCGTCGAACTTCACTACGCGCACGGTGCTTCCGTATTTCTCGCCGAAGAGGGCGATGGCACCGGATTTCTTTGCCGTTTCTATATCTGTCTCGAAAATATCGGCTTTGATATCGGAGAGAATGACTTCGTTTATCATGCGCTCGGCTTTTTTCAGTTCGTCGGGCGTTACTGCGGCGAAATGAGTGAAATCGAATCTGCCGCGGTATTCGTCAACATAGGAGCCCGCCTGCGCTATATGATCGCCGAGAACTCTGCGCAGAGCCGCATCGAGCAGGTGAACTGCGCTGTGATTGCGCCTGATGGCGGCACGGCGGTTCGTGTCCACGGCTATTGTTATCTCGTCGCCGACGGAAAGCGAACCCTCATATATATCGCAGATGTGCATGTAAATGCCGTCTTTTTTCTTTGTATCGGTGATATTTGCCTTGGCGTTTTCGCCGAGGAGCGTGCCTGTGTCGCCGACCTCGCCGCCGCCCTCTCCGTAGAAAACGGTGCTGTCGGTAATGACTACCGCCTTGCCCGAGGCGATATCGGTGCGCTCGTCCGTTTCGCAATCGATGAGCGCGAGCACTTTTGCCTTTGTTTCAAGCTTGTCGTAGCCGACGAACGCTGTCTTTGCGATATCGGAAAGCGTATCGGCTGTCTTGCCGTCCCAGCCGCCGATATTGCCGCGCGCTTCTCTTGCCCGACGCTTCTGCTCGGCGAGATTATCTCTGTAGCCCTCTTCGTCAATGGCGATGCCGCGCTCGGCGGCAATCTCACGCGTGAGGTCTATCGGGAAGCCGTAGGTATCGGAAAGCTTGAAAGTATCGGCGCCCGAGATGGTTTTTGTTCCGTTTTCCTCGGCGGCGCTCATCAGATTTTCGAGCAGGTTCATGCCGGATTCTACCGTTCTCGAGAAGCGCTCCTCCTCGAGTCCCGCAATCTTGCAGATGTAGTCGAGCTTTTCCGTGAGCATCGGGTATGCGCTCTTGTTTTCGTGCGCCACAACTTTGATGATATCATCGAGGAAAGCACCCTTTATGCCGAGAAGTCTGCCATGGCGGCAGGCGCGACGGATGAGTCGGCGCAGGACATAGCCGCGACCCTCGTTCGAGGGCATTACGCCGTCGGCGATAAGGAAAGACGAAGCGCGCATATGGTCCGCGATGATACGCATGGAGATATCGGCTTTCTCATTCTCCCTGTACTTTATGCCCGCCTTTTTGCTGATGGCGGAGATGATATTCTGAATGGTATCGACATCGAACATGCTGTCCACACCCTGCATTACGCAGGCGAGACGCTCGAGTCCCATGCCCGTGTCTATATTCTTCTGCGCAAGCTCGGTATAGTTGCCGTTGCCGTCATTATTGAACTGCGAGAAAACATTATTCCATATTTCCATGTATCTGTCACAGTCGCAGCCTGGTTTGCAGTCGGGCTTGCCGCAGCCGTACTTTTCGCCGCGGTCGAAATATATCTCGGAGCAGGGACCGCAGGGACCGCTGCCGTGCTCCCAGAAGTTGTCCTCTTTGCCGAGGCGGATTATGCGCTCGGCGGGAACGCCTATCTTCTTATTCCAGATTTCGAAAGCTTCGTCGTCTTTTTCGTAGATGGAGGGCCAGAGCTTGTCCTCGGGGATTTCGAGAACCTTGGTGAGGAATTCCCAAGCCCACGGCAGAGCCTCCTCCTTGAAATAATCGCCGAAAGAGAAGTTGCCGAGCATTTCGAAATATGTGCCGTGGCGCGCCGTGTAGCCGACATTTTCTATATCGTTTGTACGGATGCAGCGCTGACAGGTCGTCATGCGGCGGCAGGGCGGAGTAGCCTCGCCCGTAAAATACTTTTTGAGCGGAGCCATGCCCGCAACTATGAGCAGAAGCGACTTGTCGCCCTCGGGAATAAGCGAATAGCTGTCGTGGCGGAGATGCCCCTTTGACTCAAAAAACGAGAGAAATTTCTCCCGGATATCATTTAGAGAAGTCCATTTCATGAAAAAGTGTCCTCATTTCCTGAAAAAATGTATTCGGAGGGCGTTTTTTTGCCCTCTTTTTAGCGAATTTAATTTAATTATATTATCTTCAGACAAAAAAGTCAATATTTATTTAAAAAAAGTGGTAAATTACTCTTGACATATTGAAAAATGGGTGGTATACTTATAAACTGCATTATAATTGCTTATGCTATCGCCATTTTTAGCCGACTGCGAAATCAAAAGGCGCGGAAAAGGCGGTAAAAGCAAGTGAAAACAAAGATTTTTGCGCAAAAATCAAGGCAAGCTAAATTATGAATGGAGTGATTATATGAGAATCAAACCCCAGCAGCTTGGCAAAAACATCAGAATGAGCTATGCTAAGGTAAAGGACATCATCGATATGCCCGATCTTCTCGAGGTGCAGAAGAAGTCCTACGGATGGCTCATTGAAAAGGGTATCAGAGAGGTTCTCTCAGATGTTTCGCCTATCGTGGATTATTCCGGAAATCTCGTTATCGAGTTTGTGGACTTCTCCATAGACGCAACGCCGAAGTATTCCATAGAGAAATGCAAGGAGAGAGACGCCAACTATGCAGCCCCGCTCAGAGTTACTGTCAGACTCACAAACAAGAGTACAGGCGAAGTAAAGCAACAGGATCTCTTCATGGGAGATTTCCCGCTGATGACCGATGAGGGTACATTTATCATAAACGGCGCGCAGAGAGTTGTCGTTTCACAGCTGGTACGCTCACCCGGTATGTACTACGAAACCGCGATGGACAAAACGGGCAAGATGATAGTGAAGGCTACTGTCATCCCTTACCGCGGTGCATGGCTCGAGTATGAGACAGACCTCAATGATGTTTGCTGGGTCCGTATAGACAAGAACAGAAAAATACCCGCTACAATACTTATCCGTGCACTCGAGGAAGCAACGGCATCCTCCACGGGAGTACGCTCCGTTTACGGCGACGACCCCAAAATACTTGCCACCCTTGAAAAAGACGGAATGCAGAACGAGGCGGACAAGAACGGTACCTCTCCCTATGAAGAGGCGCTCAAGGAAATATACAAAAAGCTCCGTCCCGGCGAGCCTGCGATAGTTGAAAGCGCGCAGATACTCATAAATAATATGTTCTTCGACCAGAAACACTATGATCTCGGTGCTGTCGGCAGATACAAATTTGACAAGAAAACCGCGATAGGCAAGAGAATCACAGGCAGAACGCTCACGCGTCCGGTTGTCAATCCCATAATCGGCGAGCTTATATTCGATGCGGGGAAAACGCTCACATACGATGAGGCTATGGTCATTGAGCACGCATGCGTGAACGAGGCTTATGTCGATATCGGTGACGGCAAAGAAATAAAGGTATTCGGCAACGGTATGGTCGATGCCAAAGATGTTCTCGGCTATGACCTGCGCGATTGCGGCATAAACGAGCATGTAAAGCTCAGCCTGCTGCTCTCCATCATGGAGGAATGCGGCGGCGATGCCGAAAGGATTAAGGCGGAGGCGAAGGCAAGAGCAGCCGAGCTTTCTCCCAAGCATATCACAAAGGACGATATCTTCGCTTCGATGAACTATCTCATCTGCCTTGCACACGGCATAGGCAATCCCGACGATATCGACCATCTCGGAAACAGAAGAATCCGTGCGGTGGGCGAGCTTATTCAGAATCAGCTCAGAATCGGCTTCTCCCGCATGGATAAGATAATAAAAGAGCGCATGACCATTCAGGATGCGGACAGCCTCACGCCGCAGGGACTTATCAATATCCGTCCCGTTGTGGCTGCGATACGCGAATTTTTCGGTTCGTCGCAGCTCTCCCAGTTCATGGACCAGAACAACCCGCTTGCCGAGCTTACTCACAAGCGCCGTCTTTCCGCGCTCGGCCCCGGCGGTCTTTCCAGAGACCGTGCATCGTTTGAAGTCCGCGATGTACATTATACCCACTACGGACGCATATGCCCGATAGAGACGCCTGAAGGTCCTAATATCGGTCTTATCTCATATCTCGCATGCTACGCGAGAATAAACGACTACGGCTTCATCGAGGCGCCTTTCCGCAAGGTTGACAAGGCGACGGGCGTCGTCACCGATAATGTCGAATACATGACAGCCGATGTCGAGGACAACTATATCGTTGCCCAGGCAAACGAGCCTCTCGATGAAGAGGGCAGATTCATAAACCGCAAGGTAACTGCAAGAGACAAGTCGGAGATAGTCGAAGTCGACGCATCCAAGGTAGACTACATGGATGTTTCGCCGAAGATGCTCATCTCCGTTGCCACAGGCTTCATTCCGTTCCTTGAAAACGACGATAACTCCCGTGCGCTCATGGGCTCAAACATGCAGAAGCAGGCTGTTCCGCTCATGATGACGGAATCTCCTATAGTCGGTACGGGTATGGAATACAAGGCGGCGATAGACTCCGGTGTCTGCGTTATAGCCAAGGAAGGCGGATATGTTGACAGAGTATCATCCGACGAGGTCATAGTGTGCCGCGATGACGGACAGAAGGACAGATATGCTCTCCTGAAGTTCAAGCGCTCCAATGTCGGCACCTGCGTAAACCAGAGACCTATAGTAAATCTCGGCGACAGAGTCGAGAAGGGCGATGTAATAGCGGATGGTCCCGCTACCTCAAACGGCGAAATCTCCCTCGGCAAGAATGCTCTTATAGGCTTCATGACATGGGAAGGCTATAACTACGAGGACGCCGTTCTGCTCAATGAAAATCTCGTTCGCAACGATGTTTATACATCTATTCATATAGAAGAATACAATACGGAAGCAAGAGACACCAAGCTTGGTCCGGAGGAAATCACAAGAGAAATTCCGAACTGCGGCGAGGATGCGCTCAAGGACCTCGATGCCGACGGTATCATCCGCATAGGTACGGATGTTCACGCGGGCGATATACTCGTAGGTAAGGTTACGCCCAAGGGCGAAACCGAGCTTACTCCCGAGGAGAGACTGCTCCGCGCCATATTCGGCGAAAAGGCACGCGAGGTTCGCGATACTTCGCTCCGCCTGCCGCACGGCGAAAGCGGTATCGTTGTGGATGTAAAGGTATTCTCACGCGCAAATTCCGATGAACTTTCTCCCGGCGTAAACAAGACGGTTCGTGTCTATATCGCGCAGAAGAGAAAGATCTCCGTCGGCGACAAGATGGCGGGACGCCACGGTAACAAAGGTGTCGTTTCCCGCATACTTCCTCCCGAGGATATGCCTTATCTTGCAGACGGTACGCCGCTCGATATCGTGCTGAATCCTCTGGGCGTTCCTTCCCGAATGAATATCGGTCAGGTGCTCGAGGTGCATCTCGGTATCGCCGCAAAGCATCTCGGCTTCAAGGTCATGACGCCTGCCTTCGACGGTGCGAAGGAAAGCGATATCACAGAGGCGCTCACCCTTGCCGGACTCTACAGAGATGTTCTCCCGAGCGATGTGCTCAAGGGCAGAAAATTCTATGAAGAGGTTACCGACGAGGAAACGGGCGAAAAGAAATATATAGAATTCGGCGAGGATAAGCTCGCAAACAAGGCTCTCGTAGCCGAGAAGATAGCGGAGAAGAAGCTGAAAACCGTAGACGGCAAGCAGATTCTTTACGATGGCAGAACGGGCGAAGCATTCGATAACCCCGTAACCGTCGGTATCATGTACTATCTCAAGCTCCATCACCTTGTAGACGATAAGATTCACGCGCGCTCCACAGGTCCTTATGCTCTCGTTACGCAGCAGCCTCTCGGCGGTAAAGCTCAGTTCGGCGGTCAGCGCTTCGGAGAAATGGAAGTATGGGCTCTCGAGGCTTACGGCGCGGCTTACACGCTTCAGGAAATCCTTACGGTCAAGAGTGACGATGTCACGGGTCGTGTAAAGGCATATGAGGCTATCGTAAAGGGTCAGAATATCCCGACGCCCGGCGTTCCGGAATCGTTCCGCGTGCTTGTAAAAGAGCTTCAGTCGCTGGCGCTCGATATCAGAGTTCTCGATGAAAACGGCGAGGAAATAGCACTTTCTTCCATCGGCGACGACCTCGACGATACACCTACCACCGTTTCCATGGACGACATCGGCAGAACGGTTGAGGGCGAGGATGACGACGAGCATATCACCATCATCGACGACCCCGAATCCGAATTTGCGGGCGGCGACGATGACGATGATGATTTTGACTTTGATGACGATGAATTCGACGACGAAGAGGACTTCGCCGACGATGACGATATGGAATAAGAAAGGGGGAAATGCAAAATGGGAAAACAGATTTTTAATTCGATTAAAATAGGACTTGCGTCCCCTGAAATGATAAGAAGCTGGTCAAGCGGCGAGGTCACCAAGCCCGAGACCATAAACTACAGAACGCTTCGCCCCGAAAAGGACGGTCTTTTCTGCGAGAAAATCTTCGGTCCGACTAAGGACTGGGAGTGTCTCTGCGGAAAATACAAGAGAGTCCGCTATAAGGGCAAGGTCTGCGAAAAATGCGGCGTTGAGGTTACGACCAAGAAAGTGCGTCGCGAGAGAATGGGTCATATCGAGCTTGCCGCTCCGGTATCTCATATATGGTATTTCCGCGCTATACCTTCCCGTATAGGTCTGCTTCTCGACCTTTCTCCGAGGCTCCTTGAAAAGGTACTCTATTTCGCGCAGTACATCGTTCTCGACCCCGGCAATACGCCCCTCGAGAAGATGCAGCTCCTTTCCGAGCGCGAATACCGCGAAATGTATGAGAAATACGAGAACGATTTCCGCGTAGGCATGGGTGCCGAGGCTGTGAAAGAGCTCCTCTGCGAAATAGATATAGAGAAGCTTTCCGAGCAGCTCAAGGCTGAACTTGCCACGGCAGGCGGTCAGAAAAAGCTTCGCATTATCAAGAGGCTTGAGGTTGTCGAGGCATTCAGAAAGTCCGGCAACCGCCCCGAGTGGATGATACTCGATGTCATTCCCGTTATCCCGCCGGATATCCGCCCGATGGTACAGCTGGACGGCGGCAGATTTGCGACGACGGATATAAACGATCTCTATCGCAGAGTTATCAACAGAAACAACCGTCTCAAGAAGCTCACAGAGCTTTTTGCACCGGAAATAATCATCAGAAACGAAAAGCGCATGCTTCAGGAGGCGGTAGACGCCCTCATCGATAACGGCAGACGCGGCAAGCCCGTAACAGGCGGCTCCAGCAACCGTCCGCTCAAGTCTCTTTCCGAGATGCTCCGCGGCAAGCAGGGACGCTTCCGTCAGAACCTGCTCGGTAAGCGTGTCGACTATTCCGGTCGTTCCGTTATCGTCGTAGGTCCTTCGCTGAAGATTTATCAGTGCGGACTTCCGAAAGAGATGGCTCTCGAGCTCTTCAAGCCGTTCGTTATGAAGCGCCTTGTCGAGACGCAGAGCGCCTCCAACATCAAGGACGCAAAGAAAAAGGTGGAGAAAGCAAGTCCCGAAATCTGGGATGCACTCGAAACGGTCATAAAGGACCATCCCGTGCTTCTCAACCGTGCTCCTACGCTTCACAGACTTTCCATTCAGGCATTCGAGCCTGTGCTCGTAGAGGGCAGAGCAATAAAGCTCCATCCGCTCGTTTGCTCGGCATTCAACGCCGACTTCGACGGCGACCAGATGCCTGTTCATATTCCGCTTTCCAGCGAAGCGCAGGCAGAGGCGCGCTTCCTCATGCTTTCCGCAAACAACTTCTTGAAGCCTGTTGACGGTAAAGCTGTAACGGTTCCTTCGCAGGATATGGTGCTCGGTTCTTATTACCTGACCATAGACCGCGCAGGCGAACCCGGAGAGGGAAGCATATTCAGAGATTTTGACGAAGCCATGATGGCTTATGCAAACGGTCTGCTCGGCATGCACGCGCCTATCAAGGTGCGCGTTTCCCGCGAGATAGACGGCGTTACCCACACGGGTCTTATCGACGCCACACTCGGCAGACTGATATTCAACGCTCCTATCCCGCAGGACCTCGGTTTTGTGGACAGAAGCGACCCCTCAAAGCTGCTTGACCTCGAAATCATGTTCACGACGAAGAAGAAGCAGCTCGGTCAGATAGTTGACAGAACAATAAGAAAGCACGGTCCCGTCATTGCCGCACGCGTTCTCGACGCGATAAAGGCAAACGGTTTCAAGTATTCCACAAAGGCGTCCATCTCCATATCCGTTTCGGATATGACGGTTCCTTCCGAGAAGAAAACTCTCATTGCGGAAGCAGAGAAGAAAGTCGACCGTATCCAGCGCGACTTCCGTCGAGGACTTCTCTCCGAAGAGGAACGCTATAAGAGCGTTATCAATGTCTGGGAGCAGACGACAAAGGATGTTACCGACGCGCTTCAGGAATGTCTTGACAGATACAATCCTATCAACATGATGAGTGACTCCGGTGCCCGTGGTTCAATGAGCCAGATGCGTCAGCTCGCAGGTATGCGTGGTCTGATGTTCTCGGCAACAGGCCGTACCATGGAAATCCCGATAAAGAGTAACTTCCGTGAGGGCATGAATGTTCTCGAGTACTTCTCGGGTGCAAGAGGCTCGCGTAAATCGCTTTCCGATACGGCTCTGAAAACGGCAGACTCCGGTTACCTCACAAGACGACTTGTTGATGTATCGCAGGATGTCATCGTAAGAGAAGAGGACTGCGGCACTACAGAGGGTATCTGGGTATCCGATGTAATGGGCGACGGCAACGAAGTTATAGAGCCGCTCGTAAACAGACTGCCCGGCAGATTTGTGATAAACGATGTCGTAAATCCGCAGACGGGCGAGGTGCTTGCTCACCACGGTGACATGCTCACGCTTGAGCAGGCGCAGAGCATCGTGAATGCAGGCATAACAAAGGTTTATGTCCGCTCCATACTCAAGTGTAAATGCAAGTACGGCGTATGCGCTCATTGCTACGGCTCCGACCTTGCAACAGGCAAGACCGTAAGCATAGGCGAGGCTGTCGGTATCATCGCGGCTCAGTCCATAGGTGAACCGGGTACACAGCTTACGATGCGTACTTTCCATACGGGCGGTATCGCGGGAAGCGATATTACACAGGGTCTGCCGAGAGTTACGGAGGTCTTTGAGGCGCGCAAGCCGAAAAAGACGGCTACCGTTTCCGAGGTTTCCGGCGTTGCTCATTTTGTCGATGCAAAGCGCTCGAGAAATATCGTTATTTCTTCCGCAGAGACAGGCGAAGATGTGGTATATCCGATTCCTTACGGCATCCAGATTCTTATCGATGACGGCGCTTATGTAAACCGCGGCGATGTACTCACCGAGGGAAATATGAGCCCTGCCGATATCACGAGAATCAACGGACTTTCCGCTGTTTACGATTATATCATCCGCGAAATCCAGCGTGTTTACCGCATGCAGGATATCGAGATAAACGATAAGCATATCGAGGTTATTGCCCGCCAGATGACGCGCAAGGTGCGCGTAGAGGACGGCGGCGATACGGATCTGCTCATGGGTTCGATAATCGACCATACAGAGCTCCTCGAGGAGAACGAGAAGATAGAGGCGAGAATCGCGGCGG
This sequence comes from uncultured Ruminococcus sp., assembly GCA_905202255.1. GTDB lineage: Bacteria > Bacillota > Clostridia > Oscillospirales > CAG-272 > Apopatosoma. The sequence goes on along the minus strand of CAJKRH010000016.1, from coordinate 646 downwards.
GAGAAAAGACGCTCCGCCCCGCAACCTCAACGCCTGTCCTCCTCGGTATCACAAAGGCGGCATTGCAGACGGAATCATTCCTCTCCGCGGCTTCTTTCCAGGAGACAACCAAGGTGCTCACAGAGGCTGCCATCAAGGGTAAAGTCGACCACCTCATCGGTCTTAAGGAAAATGTTATTATCGGTAAGCTGATTCCTGCCGGCACAGGTCTTGATATTTATAATAATATCGAGGTCAAGGAAGTCGGAGAAGAGGGCGCAACCGAATCGGAATTTGCGGCTGTTACAACGGCGGCTTCCGAAGCAAATGCGGCTGAGAGCGCAGAGTAAAAACGAAAAAGAGAACTTCCTGCCAGAGGTTCTCTTTTTGATGCTTCGTCGGCTCGCACTCATAAACAAAGCTCTCATGCACACCGGACTTTTTCCGTCATAGCTAAAGTTTTCGCCCACACCGAAGTTTTCGCCCGCCTTTTTACTAAAGTTTAGGTCAAGCCTTTTCAAAGGCTTGCACGAGCCGCCGGTGCCGGCGGGAATTGACACATATGCGGAGCATGTGTGTCGGCGTCGCCGAGACAGGGCAAGCGCTCCGCAGAGCGCGAAATCTCTTTGACGGCGTTTTCTTTTTGATAGCTTTTTCTTTTGCGCCT
>CAJKRH010000015.1 GCA_905202255.1 uncultured Ruminococcus sp. | reverse complement strand
TTTTCTTTTTGATAGCTTTTTCTTTTGCGCCTGCATATGCAAAAGAAAAAGCGAGTGGGGATTTAATCTTTTGCTTTGGCGGCTGACGGGACTTTGGTGTTGTGTAGCTCCATCCGGGAGGAATTGACCGATTTGCGGAGCAAACTCGGTCGGCGTCGCCGAGACAGGAGCAGAGCTGTCGCCGCAGGCTACTGAGGGAGAGACTTTTTTGCAAAAATGCACCTTTCTCACGCTTTTCACTGACGAAAAGCGCGGCAAAAGTCATCAAAGAGAGCGTTCCCCTCTCTTTGAAAACTCACCCTGTCGCCTCGCGGCGACTCGTACGAACATACTGCTACGACAGCCCGACCATAGACAAAACCGGAAGTATGGTTCAGACCTATGCTTAACGCGGGATTTATTCTGTTCTGACTTAAACTTTAGTTGCCCAAATTTGATAAGCTTCAAGTCCTGCTCACATAGTCGGGGTTTATGTTGTAATGGGAAGTGTATCAGAAGCTATGGCGGAATCACCCGCGCCGTCGAATCTCCTCGCTTTTTGCGGGTGCTGTGTTCGCACGCGCGGCATGGCTAATGATATGATGAGAGATAGATAAAAGCTTTTTGATTTGCTATTTATAGTACACACTTGACGCGCATTACTTGCCGCGGCTAACTCGACGGGGCGCGAGGAGGTTTGCAAAGGAGGGCGATGAGCCTTCCTTTGATGACTTTTGGTACTTTTCTTCATAGAAAAGTACGCCCTCGTTTTCTTCGTAAATGAAAGCAACTTTTCCTTACGCTTTTATAAAAAGCGCGCTCATCACTCCCACAAAAAAACCGTCGGCAGCGCCGACGGCTTTTTTCTTTTATCCTCTTGTGATTTTTATGCGCATTTCGGCACCGGGCTTATCGAGAACCTCTGCCGTTAGCTTCCAGCTTTTTGAAACGCCGTCAGGAAAGCGATTAAGCGAATAAGAGCCGGATGCGGCACCGCAATAGAGCGAAGAATCGAAAATCGCCGTTTCGGGGTCGTCGGATTTGTAGAAAAACGGGTCGGATGGCGTATCCTTGACATCGTAGCACGGACCGTATTTCACAAAATTACCGTTTTCATCGGTTATCTTGGCAAAAGCGTTGCGAATGCGGATGGCGTTTCCGAGATCATGGCGAGGCATGCCGTTCGGACGGTTTGAAGAAACGCACTGCGCCTTTGTAAACCATTCGCGATTAACCTTTTCATCGATGAGCCAGAAAACTACGCCGCCCTTTGAGTCTCCCGGTGTGAGCGCTTCCTCAAAGCCCTCCTTGAGTCTTATTTCGCAAAGAAAATATTCATCAGGGTCGGGCGTGGGCACCTTGAGTATCTGATATTTGCCCGAGCAGGTTGAATGGAGCGTATAAACGCCGTCATCTGTTACCTCAACTTCATCAGCCCAGCCAAGATAATAACGCTGATACGGGTCGATATATGCGGGGCGCGTGCCTCCCGCGAGATGATTTCCGCAGGACATGAGCGAGAAATTCAGCGGGAGCGGCCAGCCGAAAACATAATCTGCGGGTGGAGTATAGCGGCAGTACATATCCTGCGCTCCGACATTGTGTGCAAGCTCATGCGCGGGCGTGCCGATGGTGACGGGACCTTTTCCGCTGTGCTCGCCTACATTCGAAATGCGGACAACCTTGACGCCGCCGCGCATTTCAACCTCTGTGGGCTGGCTTGTTCCGTGCACCATATAGCGGTGCGTGGGAAGCGGCGCATTTTCATAATCGGGTGCCTTGTATTCGGGGTCGGGCTTTGTCGTCGCATGGTCGAAGCCCGCATTGAGTATGATTATCGCGAGTTCATCTGGCGTGATTGTGCCGTCGCCGTTTTTATCGTATTTGGCAAAATCTATGTAGGGGTCGCAGGCGGCAACTATATCATGAATAGCCTTTGCGGCGGCGCTTCCGTTGTCATATCCCTCCAGATTGCGCAGTGCCGCGGGGTGGTTCAGCTTTACCGTAACGGCAAGCACGCCCTCGGGCGCATTTTCGCTTTGCGGATGGTCGATATGTACGGGGTAGAACCAGAATTTGCCCTGTGTCATTTCCTTATAGAAATCCATCATGGAGTGGCAGTTTTCGCCGAAAAATCTGTCATAACAATCGGCGGGTTTTGTCATAGCCCACTGCTCGCCGTAGTATGGCGAGGTTTTGTCTGTCAGAAGCTCGGGATGCTCGGGTGTATAATGGCTTATTCCTTCGCCGCTCGGGTCAAAGCTTGCTATGACGATGAGCAACGGAGCAGGTACGATAGGTTTCATAACAAATATTCCTTTCCGAAAAGGGAAAATATCCTTTTTACAGTCAGTAATTTTAGCACACAAACACTGCCATGTCAATAGTGCGCGGACTTTTTCTTCGAAAATCGACAAAAAGCGGTGCCGCCCGGGAGAAAAAATATTGACTTTACGGAGCTTTTGCGATATACTGTATAGGAAGAAGGAGGGTGAAAATGGATATTTTTTATGATTCATTCCGATTTATTTTTGAAGTGACCGAATTTTTTTGCAAATGTGAAGGTGCTCCGTGATTTTTGCGATGATTCGATTTTTCAGATAAACATTACAAAATTCAAGGAGATTTAATAGATTATGTGGTTTTGGCTTTCAATTGTAACGATACTCTTCTGGAGCGGCTCGGATGTTTTTTCCAAGATGGGCTCTAAGGAAAACGATAAACTCAGCCATTGGAAAATGGTATTTTTCGTAGGACTTGTAATGGGCATTCATGCCGCTGTCCTGCTGATAACAGGTGCAGAATTTAAGCTCGCCGATATCATAACATATCTGCCCGCTTCGTTCTTCTATATTCTTTCGATGATACTCGGCTATGTCGGGCTTCGATATATCATGCTCTCGGTTTCTTCGCCGATATGCAATTCCTCGGGCGCGCTTGCCTGCGTGCTTCTGATGGTAGTGCTGAAAGAATTTCCCGAGAATCCGCTCCAGTATGTCGGTCTTGTGCTTGTCTGCGTGGGTGTTGTGGCGCTTGCCATCCTTGAGCAGAAGAAAGACAAAGAGGCTCGCGAGGGACTCAGCGAAGAAGAGAAGAAAAAGTATTCCAAGGGCTTTATCGCCGTCATGTTCCCGATATTCTATTGCATTATAGACGCGCTCGGTACATTTGTGGACGGATATCTGCTCGGTGATTATGAGGGCATGCCCGCGAAGATAGAAGAGACAGCAGGACTTATCGCATATGAGCTGACATTCCTGCTTATGGCAGTATTTGCTTTTATTTATGTTGTGGTTATCCGCCGCGAGAAAATCTCGTTTAAGGGCGAGAAGCCGAAGATTGTTGCCGCAATCTGCGAAACGGCAGGTCAGGTTTCATATACTTATGCTATAGCGGCAAATTCCGTGGTTGCCGCGCCCATGATATCGACATACTGCGTATTTTCGCTTATCTGGGCAAGAATATTACTGAAGGAGAAGCTTACAAAGGCGCAGTATCTTGTGCTTGCCATAGCCTTGGCGGGTATACTGATACTCGGCGTTTTTGATGCATGATTTTATGGAGAAAAACGAAACCGGCTTTCTTTGCGAGGTAGCGGAGAGGCTCGGAAATATCAGAAAAGAAAATATCGATATCTTTGATTTTTCGGGAGCGTCACTGCCGGACAGGGATGCGATAGTCGATTTTATACATAGCCTGAAAAGGGTGCTTTTCCTCGGCTATTTCGGCGATGTATCGCACGCGGGCGAGAGCGCGGAAAAAGCGACGGAGCAGGGCATACGCCACATTTACGAAACGCTGAAAAATCAGCTGTGCCTTGCCTTCCATATGGAGCAGAGAGATTGCAGATGCAGATATGCCGCAGAGATGGCGGAGGATTTTGTCCGCCGCATACCGATGCTCGAGGAGGCGATGTTACTTGACCTCGAGGCGGCGTTTGTCGGCGACCCTGCGGCAAAGAGCAAGAGCGAGATAATATGCTCATATCCGGGATTTCTCGCGATATTTATATACCGCGCCGCACATATACTCTATGAGGCGGGCGTGCCGCTTATTCCGAGAATAATGACGGAATATGCGCACAGCCGCACGGGTATAGACATAAATGCGGGCGCCACGATAGGAAAGAGCTTTTTCATCGACCACGGCACAGGCGTCGTAATAGGCGAAACGACCGTCATAGGCGACAATGTAAAGATTTATCAGGGCGTGACGCTCGGCGCGCTTTCCACAAGGCTCGGGCGTAAGCTCGGCGGCAAAAAGCGTCATCCCACAATAGAAAACGATGTGACAATCTATTCGGGCGCGACAATCCTCGGCGGCGATACCGTGATAGGAGAGGGAAGCGTCATCGGCGGAAATGTATTTATCACGGAATCCGTGCCGAAAAACATGCGCGTATCGATGAAGGCGCCCGAGCTTGTTTATAAAGAGGGAAAGCATGAGTAAATACAAAGCGGTTATTTTTGACCTCGACGGCACACTGCTCAATACCATAGACGACCTCGCGGCGGGTGTAAATCATGTGCTTGCTTTGCACGGCTATCCGGTGCACAGTGTGCCCGAGGTGCAGAGCATGGTCGGAAACGGAGTGGCGCGGCTGATGGCGCTTGCCGTTCCCGAGGGAACTTCGGCAGAGGAGCAGAGCGCAATGCTCGCGGAATTTCGCGAATATTACTTTCGCCACAGCGAGGTTTATACCAAGCCGTATGACGGCATAGAAGAGCTGCTCGCGGGCTTGCAGAGCCGCGGGATAAAGACGGCGGTGACATCCAATAAATTCGATGCCGCGGTAAAGAAGCTCTGCGACAAATATTTCGGCTCTCTCATCACCGTCGCCATAGGCGAGAGCGCTGATACGCCGAAAAAGCCCGACCCCAAAATGGTGGAAAGGGCGCTCGCGCTTCTCGGCATCGGTGCGGATGAGGCACTCTATGTCGGAGATTCGGAAGTTGATATAGTGACGGCGAAAAATGCCGGTCTTGCTTCCGTCAGCTGCACATGGGGCTTCAAATCGCGTGAATTTCTTATTTCCGAGAGAAAAAAAGTGCTCGGTAATGCCGACCCGCGCATGATGATAGACGAGCCGTGCGAACTTTTTTCGGCAATGGAATGAGTTTTTACAAAATATCTATTTACAAAATCGCATTTTTAGGGTAAAATTAGACAGTAAAGTAAATTTCTGTACCCGAAGGAGAAAAACATCATGAAACCATGCTACAAAAGGGTGCTTGTCAAGCTCTCTGGAGAGGCTCTCTCCGCAGGCTCGGACGGCATCTTCAACTACGATTTTATAGACGAGGTCTGCCGCGTGATAAAAAAGTGCGTTGACGCGGGCACGCAGGTCAGCATCGTCGTCGGCGCCGGCAATATCTGGAGAGGCAGACAGGGCGTGAATATGGACCGCACCAGAGCCGACCACATGGGCATGCTTGCCACCGTCATAAACTGTCTCGCGCTTCAGGATGCGCTTGAAAAGCTCGGCGTCGATACCCGCGTAATGACGGCTGTCGAAATGCAGCGCTTTGCCGAGCCGTATATCAGAAACAAAGCCGTTTCACATCTGAATAAGGGCAGAGTTGTCATATTCGGATGCGGAATAGGCAGTCCGTTTTTCTCTACGGATACGGCGGCTGTGCTCCGCGCGGCTGAGATAAATGCCGATATCGTTCTGCTTGCAAAGAATGTGGACGGCGTTTATACGGCAGACCCGAAGGTCGATCCCACGGCAAAGAAGCTCTCGAATATTGACTATATCGATATTCTCAAAGAGGGTCTGAAAGCTCTCGACTTCACGGCAACATCATTCAGCATGGAAAATCATATACCGATACTTCTTTTCGGTCTCGATGACCCGGAAAACATCTACAAAGCCGTTTGCGGCGAAAAAATAGGAACAATAGTAGGAGGAAACAAATAATGAAACTCGATGTCAAGGAATTTGAAACAAAAATGCAGAAATCCATCGCTTCTTACGAATATGAGCTCAGCTCTATCCGCGTGGGAAGAGCAAGCGCACAGGTTCTCAATAAGATAAGCGTTGACTACTGGGGCACACCCACACCCATCGCTCAGATGGCTGAGGTCAAGACCACGGATGCAAGAACTCTGCTGATAACACCTTGGGATGCTTCCTCGCTCAAAAATATCGAGCGCGCCATTCAGGAGAGCGATCTCGGTATCAACCCGCAGAACGACGGAAAGACTATCCGCCTCGTTTTCCCCGCGCTCACTGAGGAGAGGCGTCTTGAGCTTAAAAAGCAGGTTTCCAGAATGGGCGAAGAAGCAAAGGTTGCCATCCGCAATGTACGCAGAGAGGCAAACGACAAGATAAAGGCTATGAAGAAGAATTCCGAAATGACGGAGGACGAACAGAAAGCTTCCGAAAAGGATACGCAGGACCTGACAGACAAGTATATCAAGATTGTTGACGATGTAACTGCGAAAAAAGACCGAGAGGTTATGGAAATCTGAGAAAGCGGCACAGTGGGCTGTCGTACCCGATGCTTATGCGTCATAGGGACGGCAGCCCTGTCGATAAAAGGGATTTATGAGCGATTCTATGAAAAATGCGCCGGATATCAGCGGCATAAAGCATATAGCCATAATAATGGACGGCAACGGCAGATGGGCAAAAAAGCGTTTGATGCCGCGTGAATACGGTCACAGCTACGGGGCGAAAAACTTCAAGAAGATAGTCCGCCATTGCGGCGAGATAGGTATAGAGAATATCACCGTATATGCCTTTTCCACGGAAAACTGGAAGCGTCCGAAAAAGGAGGTCGACGAGATAATGCGTCTCATGCGCGAATACGTCGACCAGATGAAAAAGGACTTCGAGCATGAGAATATCAGGCTTTGCTTCATCGGCAGCAGAGAACCGTTTTCGCCGGAGCTTCGAGCCGATATGGAATATCTCGAGCGCGTCACCGCAGAGAGAAAATGCAGGCTCTGCATAGCAGTAAATTACGGCGGCAGGGCAGAGATTGTCGATGCCGTAAACAAGCTGATAGCGCAGGGAAAGACGGAAATAACGGAAGAGGATATCACAGAGAATATCTATTCCGGCATCTGCCCGCCGCCGGATATCATCATCCGCACGGGCGGAGAATACAGACTCTCGAATTTCCTCCTCTGGCAGTCGTCATATGCGGAGCTTTTCTTTTCACCGACGCTCTGGCCTGATTTTACCGAGGAGGAAATCGATTCCGTAATAGAAGAATTTCATAAAAGAAAGAGAAGATTCGGAGGCGTTTGATATGAAAAAGCGCATTATCACGGCGATAGTTTGTCTCGCACTTCTGGTGCCGACCCTGATTTTTTCCGATACATGGGTTTTCCCTGCGGTCATGACGCTGCTCGCGCTGATTGCGGTATATGAGATTTGCGGCTGTATCGGCGTGCGAAAGGCTTTCTTTATTTCGATACCGGCTTATATCGTGACGGCGGCTGTCATGCTGCTGATAATTTACTGCCGTGACAAGAAGCTTTTCCTGCCGATAGTCTGCGCTTCGGCTCTCGCTTTCATGTTTATAGTTTTCACGGTTTCCATGCTTTCGAGCGGGAATATCCGCTTTTCGCAGTCGGCTGAGCTTGTTTCGTTTACGGCGTATATAATAACGGGCTTTCTCTCAATCCTGCTCCTGCGTGAAGCCGATATGGGAAAATATCTCTATCTGCTCGTTTTCATCGGCGCATGGTCAACGGATACGGGCGCTTATTTTGTCGGAGTGCTTTTCGGCAAGCATAAGCTCATACCGGAGGTCAGTCCGAAAAAGACGGTCGAGGGTGCTTTCGGCGGCGTGCTCGGCTGTGTGCTCGGCTTTGTGATATACGGCTTCATCATATCGAAGATACATCCGGAAATCTCCGTGAATTATCTTTTGCTGGTGCTTCTGGCGCTTGCCGTGGCTGTTATTTCTCAGCTCGGCGACCTTATCGCATCGTTTGTCAAGCGTGAGCAGGGAATAAAGGATTTCGGATTCATCTTTCCGGGGCACGGCGGCGTGCTGGACAGATTTGACTCCATAATCGCCGTGGCACCGCTTATATACATAGCTTCGCTCTTTGTGACGAAGGATATATTTACTTTTATTTAAAGGGCTTTTCCAATGGATAAAAAAAGTATTACACTGCTGGGCTCGACAGGCTCGATAGGCGTGCAGGCGCTTGATGTGGCGGCTTTTCACGGCATGAATATCGAGGCACTCTGCTTCGGCTCAAATATAAAACTCGGAGAAGCGCAGGTGAGAAAATTTTCACCGCGCTTTTGCGCCGTTTTTGACGAAAAGGCAGCGCTTGATCTGAAAACGCGCATTGCCGATACGGAAACGGAGATTTTCTGCGGAACGGACGGTATATGCGAGATGACAGAGGCGGCAGGCAGCGATATCTGTCTCAATGCGATAAGCGGCTTTGCAGGGCTTTTACCGACGATGAGCGCAGTGAAAAGCTGCCGCCGCATAGCGCTGGCAAATAAGGAAACCCTCGTCGCCGCGGGCGATATCGTCATGGGCGCGGCAAAGGAGCACGGATGTGAGATAGTTCCCGTTGACAGCGAGCACAGCGCCATTTTTCAGTGCCTTCAGGCAGGGAAGAGGGACGAGGTGAAAAGACTGATTCTCACCTGCTCGGGCGGGGCATTTTTCGGCTATACAAAGGAAAAGCTTGCCGCTGTTACAAAGGAGCAGGCGCTCGGTCATCCGACATGGAACATGGGTGCGAAGATAACCATAGACTGCGCCACTCTCATGAACAAGGGCTTGGAGCTGATAGAGGCAATGCATCTCTTTTCCGTTCCCGCCACGAAAATAGATATCGTTATTCACCGCGAAAGCATAATACATTCGATGGTGGAATACATTGATAATACGGTTATGGCGCAGCTCGGCTCGCATGATATGCGCTTGCCTATACAGTATGCGCTGACTTATCCCGAGAGGGCGGAGGCGGCGGGAGAGCGGCTCGACCTTGTCGGGCTCGGCAGGCTCTCGTTCTTCTCGCCCGATTATGAAACATTTCCTCTGCTCGGGCTTGCGCGGCGCATGGCAGAGACGGGCGGAAACATGCCGTGCGTCATGAATGCCGCAAACGAGGAGGCTGTGGGGCTTTTCCTCTCTGGCAGGATACGCTTTTCCGAGATACCGGAGCTTGTAATGCGCGTCTGCGAAGAAACCGCACGCATCGAAAAGCCTTCGCTTTCCGATATCATAGAAGAAAACATGTGCGCACGCGCTCTCACCGCAAATTATGCGGCATCACGCTGATTTTACCGCTGAAACGGAGATTATTTATGGCTTTTTTGTATGTATTACTTGCAATACTGCTTTTCGGAGCTCTGATATTTATTCATGAGCTTGGGCATTTTCTCACGGCAAGACTTTTCCATGTGACTGTGCATGAATTTTCCATAGGCATGGGTCCGCGCCTTCTCTGGTTCACCTCCAAGAAGAGCGGAACCGTATATGCGCTCCGTCTTTTTCCGATAGGCGGCTTTGTTTCCATGGCGGGAGAGGACGAAAAGAGCGACGACGAGAACGCTATTTCCGCAAAGCCTCTATGGCAAAGAATGATAATCACTGCGGCAGGTTCGTTTTCAAATCTGCTGCTTGGCTTTATCGTTGTCGGCATCATCGTTTTTTCAATGAAGAGCATATATGCTCCGGTAATAAGCGACTTTACCGAAAACGCGATAACCTCTGCGGAGGGCGGGCTTGAGGTCGGTGACAAGATAATCCGGGTCGGTCCGAGAAGAGTGTATACGGCAAGCGATGTTGTTTATGCCATAGGCAGATACGGCGATGAGACGACGGAAGTTACCGTCATTCGCGGCGGCGAGAAGAAGGTGCTGACGGTTACATTCCCGACATATGAAAATCAGGGAATAAAATTCGGCAGTCGCGATTTTAATTTTAAAGAGGAAAACCGCAATTTCTTCTCGCTTCTGCGTTATACATGGCATCAGTCGGTTATGGTTGTGCGCGTGATATGGGATTCGCTCTTTGACCTCGTGACAGGCAAGCTCGGGCTGAAACAGCTTTCAGGCCCCGTCGGCATAACAAAGGAGATTGCTTCTATCGCCCAGAGCGGAGACAAGGCAAATCTGCTCAGTATTTTTGCCATGCTTGCGGTAAACCTCGGCGTGATGAATCTTCTGCCTTTTCCCGCGCTTGACGGCGGCAGACTTTTCTTCATGTTTATCGAGCTGATATTCCGCAAGCCGATAAAGCCCGAGGTGGAGGGCTACATCCACTTTGTCGGTATCATCATCCTGCTCGGACTGATGGTGCTCGTGGCATTCAAGGATATAGTATACCTATTCAAGTAAACAGGATTTGAAAATGAATTATAACGAAATCAGAAGAAAAACGCGCGCGATAAGCGTCGGCAATATAAAAATAGGCGGCGATGCGCCGATATCGGTGCAGTCGATGACAAATACACCGAGCGAGGACTACGCCGCCACATATGCGCAGATGAAGGCGCTCGAAGCGGCGGGTTGCGATATAGTGCGTATGACAGTACCTACCATCGAGGCGGCGCAGGTGCTCGGCAGGCTGAAGGAATCGGATATAGCGATGCCGATAGTGGCGGATATTCATTTCGATTACCGTCTTGCCATAGCGGCGGCTGACGCGGGCGCGGATAAAATAAGAATAAACCCCGGCAACATAGGAGAGCGCGACAGGGTGAAAGCTGTCGTCTCCAAGTGCCGCGAGAAGCGCATACCGATAAGGATAGGCGTAAACAGCGGCTCTCTTGAAAAGGAGCTTCTCGCAAAATACGGTGCACCGACGGCGGAGGCTCTCGCCGAGAGCGCCATGGGGCATATAAAGATACTCGAGAGCCTTGATTTTTTTGATATCGCCGTTTCCATCAAGTCGAGCGATGTTTTCACTATGGTGAAGGCAAATAAAATTCTCGCTTCGATGTGTGATTATCCTCTGCATCTCGGCGTGACCGAGGCAGGAAGAGGTGAAGCCGGATGCCTTAAGAGTGCGCTCGGGCTCGGTGCATTGCTCACCTCCGGTATAGGCGATACCGTCCGCGTTTCGCTCACGGACAAGCCCGAGAGTGAAATAGAGGCGGCGCGGAATATACTAAAGGCACTTTCACTCTATGACGGAGGCTATATAAACATAATCTCCTGTCCGACCTGCGGCAGGACAAAAATAGATCTTATTTCTCTCTGCGAGAGGCTGGAAAAGCTTCTCTCCGGATATAAACCAAACAGGAAAATAACACTTGCCGTCATGGGTTGTGTCGTAAACGGACCCGGCGAGGCAAGAGAAGCCGATATCGGAATAGCGGGCGGAGCCGGAGAAGCGGTTCTTTTCCGCCGCGGAGAAATCATCCGCAAAATAAAAGAGGAGAATATTTTGGAGGAGCTTGAAGCCGAAATAGCGAAGCTTTGCCAAAACCGAGCATAAATTTCAGAAATGGGAAAAACACTGACCGAAATTTTTGATAAATATGTCCCGATGGCGGAAAACAGAAAAATACTCGACAGCGGCAGGGTACTGCGCAAGCGTATTGATATGGAAAAGCGCATGCTTGAGGTGGATGCCGCCTTTGATTCGCTTGTCGGCAAGGCGGAGCTTTATAAGCTGGAGCAGGCTCTCTCGGAAACCTACAGGCTTTCATATCTGAAAATATGTCCGAAATACGACGCTTCGCTTTTTACACCGAAGTATTTTCCCGAGGTTATTGCCGAGGCAAGGCATACCAACATCATCTCGCATGGTTTCCTCCAGAAATACAATGCGGATTTTGACGAAAACACGATAAATATAGAGATAATGTTCGGCGACGGCGGACTCGGCATGATGCGCGATGCGAATGTCGGCGACAAGATAGCCCACATAATAGAAAACGAATTCGGGCTGAAATACGAGGTACGCTTCAGCACGGCGGGGAATATAGATGTTGACTACGAGGAGTTGATAGCAAATACATTTGCCGCCGCGCACAAAAAGGCTGATACTGCAGATGTACAGGATGAATCAGAAGCCTTTGAGATGCGCACCTCGCTCTCAAACGAGCCTATGGTAAACGATATCGACGAGCGCGGGATACTGCATATCGGCAATATAATGCTCGATATATCTTCGCCCGAGCCTGTTTACGGCGAGGCTTTTGATATAGTGCCGACGGCTATGCGCGAGATAGAGGGAAATATGCCCTCCGTTATCGCCGCGGGAAAGATGTTCGGCATAGACTTCCGCGAGATACGCGGCAAGGGCACGGCGGTATCTTTTTTTCTGACTGACGATGACGCTTCCGTCACGGTGAAGATGATGCTTCCCGACGACAAGGCGGAGCTTTTCCGCTCGCTCAGGGGCGGGTGCGCGCTCGCCGTGCGCGGCAGATACAAATACGATGAATTTGCGCAGGAAAATGTGCTTTCTCCGATAGGCGTGCAGAAGATAAAGCTTGTTTCGCGCACGGACGATGCGCCCGAGAAGCGTGTGGAGCTCCACCTGCATACAAATATGTCCATGATGGACGCGACCATAGATCCATATGGCATTGTGGAGCTTGCTAAAAACTGGGGTCACAAGGCTGTCGCCATCACCGACCACGGAAATGTTCAGGGCTTTCAGGAGGCGATGCTTGCCGCGGAGAAGCTCGGCATGAAGGTCATCTACGGTATGGAGGCATACTTTGTGGACGACACGGCAAAGGCTATCTACGGCGATGAAGATATAAGCTTCGAGGATGAATTTATCGTTTTCGATACGGAGACGACGGGTCTTTCTCCCGTTTACAACAAGCTGACTGAGATAGGCGCTGTCCGCGTCAAGGACGGCGAGGTGCTGGAGGTTTTCAATACATTTGTCAATCCCGAGGTACACATACCCGAGAATATAACCGAGCTGACGGGCATATCCGACGATATGGTAGCCGACGCGCCGAAAACGAAAGAGGCTGTCGAGAGTTTTCTTGCATTTATCGGCGACAGAACTCTCGTGGCGCACAATGCCACCTTTGATATGGGCTTTATCCGCAAGGCGGCGGACGACTACGGGCTGAAATTTGACAATGCGTATATCGATACGGTTTCGATGTCGCGCTTTGTAAATCCCGATCTGAAAAAGCACAAGCTTGATATCATAGCCGAATATTACGGTCTCGGCGATTTCAATCATCACAGGGCAAGCGACGATGCCGAGATGTGCGCGGCGATATTCTACCGCATGATAGACAAGCTGCGCGGAGAGGGAATAGATTCGCTTGCACAGATGTCGCACTCCATGGTGGAGAATACAGACCCGAAAAAGCTGAAAACATACCATCAGATAATCCTTGTAAAGAACAAGGTCGGGCTGAAAAATCTTTACAGGCTCATTTCGGAATCATACCTGAAATATTACAAGCGCGTTCCGAGAATCCCGAAAACACAGCTTGAAAAATACCGCGAGGGGCTTATCATAGGCTCTGCCTGCGAAGCGGGACAGCTTTTCTCCGCGCTTGTGGACGGCAGACCTTGGGACGAGCTTGTTTCCATAGCGCAGTTTTACGATTATCTTGAGATTCAGCCGCTCTCAAATAACGGATTTCTCATACGCGAGGGCAGAGTGCCGAATGAAGAGGGGCTTCGCGAGCTGAACAGGAAGATAGTGAAACTCGGCGAAGAGACAGGCAAGCCTGTCGTTGCCACATGCGACGCGCACTTCCTCGAGAAGCATGACGAGATATACAGAAAAATTCTGCTCTCCGGCATGAAATTTTCCGATGCTGATGCCGATATCGGGCTCTATATGAGAACAACAGACGAGATGCTCGCGGAATTTGCATATCTCGGAGAAGAAAAGGCACGCGAGATAGTCATAACAAATACGAATAAGATAGCGGACGAGATAGAGGATGGCATACGCCCGTTCCCTAAAGGGACTTTCACGCCGAAGATAGACGGCGCGGAGGAGGATTTGCAGAACCGTTGCTACAGCCGTGCGAAGTCGCTCTACGGCGACCCGCTTCCAGATATCGTTCGTGAGAGACTGGAAAAGGAGCTCGGCTCCATAATCAAAAACGGCTTTGCCGTGCTTTATATGATTGCGCAGAAGCTGGTCAGCTATTCCGAGAGCCAAGGCTATCTTGTCGGATCGCGCGGCTCGGTCGGTTCTTCGTTTGTCGCCTCAATGGGAGGTATCTCGGAGGTAAATCCTTTGCCACCGCATTACTATTGCCCGCATTGCCAATATTCGGAATTCTTCACCGACGGCTCCGTCGGTTCGGGTTTTGACCTGCCCGATAAAAACTGCCCGCGTTGCGGAACGCCGCTCAAGGGCGACGGACATAACATTCCTTTCGAGACATTCCTCGGATTCCACGGCGAGAAATCGCCCGATATCGACCTGAATTTCTCGGGAGAAGTGCAGGGCAAGGTGCATAAATATACGGAAGAACTTTTCGGCGCGGAAAATGTCTTTCGCGCGGGAACTATAGGTGCCGTCGCAAGCAAGACGGCATATGGCTATGTGCGCAAATATCTCGATGAACACAAGATAAACACCACAAAGGCGGAGATAGAGCGTCTCGTTTCGCATTGCGTTGGCGTAAAGCGCACTACGGGACAGCACCCGGGCGGTATCGTCGTTGTACCGAAGGAAAACGAAATATATGATTTCACTCCGGTGCAGCATCCCGCCGACGACCCGAATTCCAACATAGTGACAACGCACTTCACCTTTGAATATCTGCATGATACGCTGCTCAAGCTTGATGAGCTGGGGCACGATATTCCGACCAAATACAAGATGATAGAGCGCTTCACGAATACGAGCGTCATGGATGTTCCCATGAATGATCCCGAGGTATATAAGCTTTTCACCTCGACGGAACCGCTCGGCGCGACGGCGGCGGAGATACGCTCGCCGATAGGCACGCTCGGCATACCCGAGATGGGCACGGGCTTTGTTCAGGGAATGCTCATGGATACAAGACCGCAGACCTTTGCAGACCTTTTGCAGGTTTCGGGACTTTCGCACGGGACTGATGTGTGGCTCGGCAATGCGCAGGTGCTCTGTAAAAAGAATATCTGCACGATTTCATCCGTCATCGGTACGCGAGACAGCATCATGATTTCGCTCATCGGTTACGGAATGGACAGCGGAGATGCCTTCAATATAATGGAGAAGGTACGCAAGGGCAAGGGACTCTCTCCCGAGATGGAGGGAAAGATGCGCGAGGCGCATGTCCCCGATTGGTATATCGATTCCTGCAAGAAGATAAAATATCTCTTCCCGAAAGCGCACGCCGCGGCTTATGTAATGAGTGCTATTCGCCTCGGTTGGTATAAGGTTCATATGCCGCTGGAATTTTACTGCGCGTTTCTCAGCGCCGCGCCGGGCGGATTTGATGCTTCCATCGCGATGAAAGGAAAGGATGCTGTCGTCCGCTGTCTCGAAGAGATAGAAGCGAAAGGCAACGACACCTCGCAGAAAGACGACGCGCTCTATAACTCGATGCAGCTTGCAAACGAATTTCTCGCGCGCGGCTTCAAGTTTCTGCCTGTCGACCTCTATAAATCCGATGCGCGTCTCTTCCTGCCGGAAAACGGAAAAATGCGGTTACCGTTCGGAGCACTGCCGGGACTCGGTGAGGCGGCGGCGCAAAGCCTGCAGTCGGCAAAGGCGGAGGGAGAGTATCTTTCCGTCGAGGATTTGCAGCAGCGCTCTTGCGTTTCAAAGGCTGTTTTGGAGATTCTTGATGCGAACGGAGTACTCGCAGGGCTTTCCGAAACGAACCAAATGCGCCTTTTTTGAGAAAAAGAGCAAAAAAATTGATATTTTTTACATATTTTTATTGAAAAAGTCTTGTAAATGCTGAAAATTATGGTATAATACTATATAGTTTATAAGGCGTTTTGCGCCCCCAAAAAAGTAAAAATAAAAATCAGAAAGGAAAAACACCATGAATAAGACACAGCTGGTTGATGTTGTTGCCGCAAAGGCAGAACTTAAGAAGAAAGAGGCTGAGGCTGCCGTAAGCGCAGTTGTAGCCGCTATCACAGAAGCACTTGAAGCAGGCGAAAAGGTTCAGCTTTCCGGTCTCGGTACATTCGAAGTTAAGGAAAGAGCTGAAAGAACAGGCAGAAATCCCAAGACACGCGAGGCTATCACTATCCCCGCATGCAAGTATGCCGCTTTCTCTGCAAGCAAGACTCTCAAAGAGTCCGTAAACAAATAAGGAACTGCAAAAAAAGGGCTTCGTTTTTTCGGAGCCTTTTATTCTATAATACACGGTATAATTCTACACGGAGGGCAGGATGAGACTCGACAAATATCTCAAGGTTTCGCGCATAATCAAGCGCAGAACCGTGGCAAACAGTGCCTGCGACACCGAGCATGTTAAGGTGAACGGCAGAGATGCCAAGGCTTCATATCAGGTGAAAGTCGGCGATATCATAGAGATTGCTTTCGGTGAGCGCATAGTGAAAATCCGCGTGACCGATATAAAGGAACATACGCTGAAAAACGAGGCGGGAGAGCTTTACGAGGTTCTCTGACGGCGCGCTCGGAATAAAACGGAAGTCTTCCGCATAAATATGTTTTTGAAAAAATATATTTGTGCGGAGGTTTTTTATGGAAAATACGGCGAAGCCGAAAAGTCAGAATATATATATCGCGGACAGGAGCAGTATCAAGGTGACGGGTGTTACCGATGTCATCAGCTTCGATGAATATGCCGTCTCCATGAACACGGAGGGCGGAGAACTGACTGTCGAGGGCGAGGGACTTCATATATCGGAGCTTTCGCTCGGCACGGGCGAGATCGCGATAGAGGGCAAGCTCTGGTCGCTTTCATACAGCGACGGAGCGACAGGTAAAAAGAAGGGCAGATTCTTTCGGGGAGCGAAATGAACGGATTTTTCTACGATAATCCGCTCGATATACTGAAATTTTTCCTGCTCGGCGCACTGGCGGGCGTTTACTATGATTTTTTCAGGATAATCCGAATCGCGCGCCGCTCGGACAGCCCCGTTAAGTCAAATCCGTTTTATCTCAAGGTTGCTCCGAAGCATTTTTTTGAGAAAAGAGAAAAAGCGCCGCTGACAGGAGCGGCAGATACGGCGCTTGTTTTCATCGAGGACTTGCTTTTCACCCTCGGCTGTGCTCTGGCGTTTATTTTTCTCACCTACGCGACAAACGAGGGGGAAATCCGCATATTCGGTTTTATTCTCGGTGCGCTCGGCTTTACGCTTTACTATATAAGCATAGGAAAAGCGGTGATTTATCTCTCGGGGCATATAATTTTTTCGGCAAAAATCTTGATTTATTGGATTTTGTATATTATAATAAAACCGATAAGGCTTTTTTGCGGGTTTGCCATGCGCACGGTGCGGTGGATATTTGCCAAAACCGTCGGCGCGCTCGCGGCAAAAATATCGTACAGGCGGCAGAGAGACTATACGAAAAAACTTTGCTCGGAGCTGCTGAAAAGTGCCGAAAACGGATTTACAAGAGATGCGGAGGTGGAAATGCGGTGAAAAAAAAGACCGGCTTTATGCCGAAATTTATATTTTTTGTTTTTCTCGTATTCTGCCTTTTTTCCGTGATAACGCTTCGCCTGCAGTTAAGCGACCTCGAAACGGAGCGCGATACGGCGATGGCAAAGCTGGACGATTGCAAATTCCGGCTCGAGGAACTGGATTATGAATATTCGCTCGATGAGGACGCCTACATAGAGCGCTATATGCGCAAAAACGGCTACCGCATGGGCGGAGAAATAGTTTTCAAATCCGAAGACTGACAAAATCATACAACAAAAAAGCGCACAATCCCCCCAAATGTGCGCTTTTTTATTTTGCCCAAAGCGAGGTAGTTGCCCGGGACAGCGGAATTTGCTTATGACTCGAAATCAGCCTGCTTTGTGATGAAAGGAACAGCGCCTATGATGAATGCGGCGACTGTGGTAAGAATTGTTTCGGGAATCATGTAAATGGCATTGTACAGAACGGAATAAAGAATCGAGAGGGAAGCACCGGAATACTTTTCCATTATTGCCGCACCGGTTTCGCCGAGCTCGCCGAAGAACCAGCTTGCCCATGAACCATAGAAAATAGCTCCGGAAATAACATGAACGATATAGCGGCATACGCAGGCAACGAGAGCGCCTATACCAAGAGCGGCAGAAGGCTTGCCTATCTTTCTGAAAAGGGAAGCAACACCGAGTACGGTATATGCGATAACATAGTCAAGCAGGCAGATAAGGATAGCTTTCCACCAGAGCTGCTGGCTGTCACCGGGCATAAAGAGCGCGGAAACTGTTTTCATGCTCACAAGTATCTTGAGTATGCCGAAAACGAGCGCGGAACCGAAGCCCCACTTTACTCCGTAGAGATAGCCGATGAGAACTATAGGGAGCATGGAAAGGACTGTTACGCTGCCGCCGAAAGGCGATTCGTAAACAACAACGAATGTAAGTACTATTGCTATGGCGATAAGCATAGCGCAGGTAACAAGCTTGCGGAGTCTACTGTTTCTCTCTCGGAAGCTGAGTTTGGTTTTTTCTTTTGACATAATGAAAAACCTCCTTGAAGAAAATAAAAAATACCGCAGATATACATCGCGGTATAAAAAGAGATATTGCAAGTATCTTAATCTTCCTACGATGGCATTATCCATATCAGGTAAAAGGGTTCTCGGATAACATCCTCGTCTCAGCCGATAAATATCAGCGCCCCTGATTATATATTTTGCGGTTCGCATATATAATAATATGAAAAGGATGATTTGTCAACCCCTTTTCGGAAAAAATATTGGCGTATCGCAAAAAATCGCATTTTGGCGGAAAAACGGGCGCGGGCGCGAACGGTGCCGAACCCCTTTGGCACAAAAGAGGCAAAAGTGATAAAAAGCCCATTTGTTAATAAAAAGTTCACAAATAAATTTAAAAAAACTCTTGACAAAACGGAGGATAAGTGGTACATTTTATACTGTAATTAGCACTTGACCGCTTCGAGTGCTAAAATCAGACAAGGAGGTGCGGAAATAATGGATAGCAATCTTCCCGTGGGATGCGAACTCAGCGACAGAAAGAAGCAGATTCTTCGCAGCGTGATAGAATCCCATGTCACAAGCGGCGAGCCTGTCGGTTCCAAAACGCTTATGACGCTCGGCGGTTTTCCTTTTTCACCTGCCACGATACGCAGTGAAATGGCGGAGCTTGAGGCTCTCGGCTATCTCGAGCAGCCGCACACATCCGCCGGCAGAGTGCCGACAACGCTCGGCTACCGCTTCTATGTGGACAGTCTGATGGAGGATTACAAGCTGACGGCAAGCGAAATACTCAAGCTCAACAATCTGCTCAAAAACAGAGTCGGCGAGCTTGATACGATTCTTCGCTCGGCATCGAAGCTGATAACCTCTCTTACAAATTACTCCACCGTTTCGATAAAGGCGGGAGATACGGACACGGTAGTTTCCGGATTTTCCTCGATGTATCTCGATGCGCATAACTACCTTATAGTAATGCGGATGCCGGACGGCAAGGTAAAGACCTGCCATATACGCTCGGAAGAGGAGATACCGGAACAGGCGATAAATGATTTCGTCGTGCTGCTGAACAAAAATATAGCCGGCGTACCTTACACTATGATAACGCTTCCTATGATGATGCGCATAGAGGACGGCATGGGGGAATACGGACACATTGTTTCCTCCGCGATAAAGTCGGTTTACGGCGAGCTCGGCGGCGGTGAAACGGAGGTCCATTTCGAGGGCGTCGACAAGCTGCTCGAATATCCCGAATTTTCCAATGTCGATCAGATGAAGAAAATTTTCGATATGCTCGAGAAGAAAAACGATATTGTCGGTATGCTTTCGCGCGCCGATAACGATAAGGTGAATATTTTCATCGACGATGAGAACGACAACCTCGCGGATAATTCGGCACTTGTTTTCAAGAAATTCAAGGTCGGCGGCAAGGTGGTGGGCGCCATAGGCGTTTTCGGACCGAGCCGGATGGATTATTCAAAGGTCGTTTCCACGATGGAATACCTTGCGGGCGAAATTGCTTCGCTTGCGGGCGATGCGCTCTTAACCGACGGTTCGGAGCACGGCGGCAATAATTAGCACAAAATCGGAGGTATAAATAAAAAATGACAGAGGAAACAAAGACGGCGGCAAAGGAAGCGGCAGCAGAGGCGGCTACCGAAGAGGTAAAAGCGGAAGCACAGGAAACCGAGACCGAAGCAAAGCCGGATAAGGCGTCAAAGCTGAAAAGCGAAAACAAAGCGCTGACAGCCGAGAACGAAAAGCTGAAAAAGGAGCTCGCCGAGACATCCGATAAATATCTGCGTATGCTCGCGGAGTACGATAACTTCCGCAGAAGAACGCAGAAAGAAAAAGAGGGAATATATGCGGACGCATACGAAAGTGCGCTCTCTGCCGTACTTCCCGTGGCGGACAATCTCGAGAGGGCGGCGCTTTGCACCGACGGAGAAAGCCTCGCGGACGGCGTGAAGATGATAATAAAGCAGTTTTCCGAGGCACTCGGAAAGCTCGGAGTCGAAGCCTACGGCGCACGCGGCGACGCGTTCGATCCGGTAGTTCACAATGCTGTTATGCAGGTAGAGGACGAAGAGCTCGGCGAAAACACGGTAGCCGAAGTTTTGCAGAAAGGCTACAAAAAAGGCGACAGGATACTGCGTCACGCAGTCGTCAAAGTCGCGAATGTATAAGTGCATAGCTTATATGAAAATCTAAAAACGAAAACAAAAACTTTTATATATTTCGGAGGTAATTATTATGGCTAAAATTATCGGTATTGACCTTGGTACTACAAATTCATGCGTTGCGGTTTATGAGGGCGGCGAACCCGTGGTTATCACTAACCCCGAGGGCTCGAGAACAACTCCTTCCGTTGTCGCATTTTCAAAGACAGGCGAAAGAATAATCGGTCAGGTTGCAAAGAGACAGGCAATCACAAATCCTGAAAGAACAATAATGAGCATCAAGCGCGAAATGGGTACAAACTACACCGTTGAGATAGACGGCAAGAAGTATACGCCCCAGGAAATTTCCGCTATGATTCTGAAGAAGCTCAAGGACGATGCTGAGGCTTATCTCGGCACACCTGTCACACAGGCTGTCATCACAGTCCCCGCTTACTTCTCCGATGCACAGAGACAGGCTACAAAGGATGCCGGCAAGATTGCGGGACTCGAAGTTCTTCGTATCATAAATGAGCCGACAGCCGCAGCTCTCGCTTACGGCGTTGATAAAGACCCGAAGGAGCAGAAGGTCATGATTTATGACCTCGGCGGCGGTACATTCGATGTATCCATCCTCGAGATTTCGGACGGCGTATTCGAGGTTCTCGCCACAAACGGTAACACAAGACTCGGCGGCGACGATTTTGATAACAGAGTAATCGACTGGATTGCAGACAAGTTTGCAAAAGAAAACGGCGGCATTGACCTGCGCAAGGACAAGATGGCTCTTCAGAGACTGAAGGAAGCCGCAGAGAAGGCTAAGATAGAGCTTTCCGGCATGATGAGCGCAAATATCAATCTGCCTTTCATCACAGCCGACGCTACAGGCGCAAAGCACTTTGATGCCACACTCACACGCGCCGAATTCGACAGGATAACCGCAGACCTCGTAGAGGCTACAATGACCCCTGTAAAGAACGCTATGCGCGATGCAAACCTTACAACGGCACAGATTGACAAGGTACTGCTCGTAGGCGGTTCCACAAGAATACCCGCAGTTCAGGAAGCTATCCGTTCCTTCATCGGCAAGGAACCTTTCAAGGGAATCAACCCCGATGAGTGCGTTGCCATCGGTGCGGCTGTTCAGGCAGGCGTGCTCGGCGGCGATGTAAAGGATCTGCTCCTTCTTGATGTTACACCGCTTTCACTCGGTATCGAGACGCTCGGCGGCATCTGCACAAAGATTATAGACAGAAACACCACCATCCCCGTAAAGAAGTCACAGGTATTCTCAACTGCGGCTGACGGTCAGACATCGGTTGAAATCCATGTTCTTCAGGGCGAGCGCGAAATGGCTGCCGCAAATACAACGCTCGGCAGATTCTCGCTTGACGGTATTCCCGCCGCTCCCCGCGGTGTTCCGCAGATTGAGGTTACTTTCGATATCGATGCAAACGGTATCGTAAATGTTTCCGCAACCGACAAGGGCACAGGCAAGGAACAGCACATCACAATCACTTCTTCCTCCAACATGAGCAAGGAAGACATCGACCGCGCCGTAAAGGATGCGGAGAAGTATGCCGAAGAGGATAAGAAGCTCAAGGATGCCGTAGAGACAAAGAATCAGGCTGAAGCGCTCATCTTCCAGAGCGAAAAGACGCTCGCAGAGCTTGGCGACAAGGTAAGCGAGGATGAGAAGGCGGCTGTTACGGCAGAGCTGAATACGCTCAAGGAAGCCGTAAAGGGCGACGATACGGAAGCCATCAAGAAAGCTATGGACGCATTCCGCGAGAAATTCTATGCACTCTCCGAGAAGCTTTACAAGGCTCAGGCAGAGGCGCAGGGCGCAGCAGGTGCGGATAACGCACAGGGCGCGGCAGGCACGCAGAATGAGGACGGCAGCTTTAACGCCGAATATAAAGAAAAATAATCAGGGGATGCTAAAAAAGCGCAGACCGGAAAAAGTGAAACGAGTTGACAAATAAGATAAGATTCCCGTTTTGTATATACATGGCGGGAATCTTTCTCGGAATAAGGAGAGAATCCTGCGGATTCTTTCGTCTTATCATATTTCACTTTTCCTATCGCCGAAAACCGTTTCTACCGTACAATTGTACGCCGACAAAACGGTTTTCGACGATTCTGCACATTTTTATCTATCCCCTATCAGGCTTTATAAACAGAGGTACTTAAATGAGAGATTATTATGAAATTCTCGGAGTTGCGAAGACTGCGAGCGATGACGAAATAAAAAAGGCGTACCGTGCGCTTGCAAAGAAATATCATCCCGATATGAACCCGGGAGACAAGGACGCGGAGGCAAAATTCAAGGAGATAAATCAGGCATATGCCGTGCTTTCCGATGCGGACAAGCGGGCAAAGTATGACCAGTTCGGCGCGGAAGCGGCAGAAGGCAACTACAGCGGCGGAGCGGGCTTCAGCGGCTTCGAGGGCTTCGATATCTCCGATATATTCTCGGATATGTTCGGCGGCTTCGGCGGCGGTTCGAGAAGGACGAGAACAGGTCCGGAGCGCGGAGACGACCTGCTTTCGAGAGTATATATATCATTTGAAGAAGCGGCTTTCGGCTGCAAAAAGGATATAAAATATCAGCGCGTTGAGCGCTGCACAGAGTGCGGCGGAACAGGCGCGGCAAAGGGAACAACACCCAAGGTCTGCTCCAAATGCGGCGGCACGGGTCAGATAAAGACACAGCAGAAAACACCCTTCGGCGTTTTCCAGACCTCTCATGTCTGCGATGCCTGCGGCGGCAAGGGGACTGTAGTCACCGACCCCTGCAAGGCATGCAAGGGCGCGGGACTCAAGACTGTTTCCAAGACTTTGGAGGTCTCCATCCCCGCCGGCATCGACAACGGGCAGAAGATAGCCCTGCGCGGCATGGGCAACTGCGGACGCAACAACGGACCCACGGGCGACCTTTATATTTCCGTTCAGGTAAGACCGCATCCGATATTCGAGCGCGACGGCTTCAATATCTACTGCGAGATACCGATAACATTCCCTGAGGCGGCACTCGGCGCAGAGCTTCGCGTGCCTACGCTTGAGGGCGAGACAACATATACGATACCCGAGGGAACACAGACAGGCAAATCCTTTACCATCAAGGGAAAGGGCATCCCCTACAGCAACGGAAAGGGCAGAGGCGACCTCATATTCAAGGTTACGGTTGAGGTGCCGAAAGGCATGAACGAGGAGCAGAAAGAAGCCCTGCGTAAATTCGCCACAGCCTGCGGAAACGGAAACTACACAAAAAAAGAGAGCTTTTTCTCTAAAATATTCGGGAAGGACAGCAAAAAGTGATTTGGACGCAGATTAAAGTAAAATGCAATGTCACCGACCTCGAGACGGTGAGCGCCGTAATGTCGATGCTCGACAATTTCATAATGACGGAGGACTATCGCGATATCGATACGGAGCTGAAAAGCGTATATGGCGACCTGATAGACGAGAGCATACTGAAAGCCGATAAGACAAAAGGCTCATGCAGTGTATTTGTGCCGGAGGAAAAGAACGCCGCCGAGTATATCTCGTATATAAACGAGCGCCTGCCGATGCTCGGCATACCTTATGAGACCGAAATAATAAACACCGCCGACGAGGAATGGTCAACGGCTTGGAAAAAGTATTACAAGCCGACCCCGATAGGCGAAAAGATAGTTATTGTCCCCAGCTGGGAGCATTATGATAAAAAGGACGGGGAGATAATCATAGATATGGACCCCGGCATGGCTTTCGGCACGGGCACGCACGAGACGACGCGCCTCTGCGCCTCGCTTCTCGAAAAGTATATCAAGTCGGGCGATAAGATGCTCGATGTAGGCAGCGGCAGCGGCATACTTGCCATCTGCGGAGCGAAGCTCGGTGCTTCCTCCTGCTTTGCCTGCGATATAGACCCTGTTGCCGTGCGCACGGAGAAAGAAAATTTCGAGCGTAATAATTGCGAAAATGTGACATGCGCCGTTTCCGACCTGCTTGCGGGTGTCCCCAATGAAAAATACGATATCGTGACGGCAAATATCGTCGCCGATATCATCATCCGTCTCGCTCCCGATGTCGGCAGATACATGAAAGACGGCGCGCATATCGTCGTCTCCGGCATAATCAGCGAGCGCGAGCACGAGGTTGACCGCGCGATGACCGAAAACGGTTTCACAAAGGTTGAGGCGCTCTATGACGGCGGCTGGTGCGCCGAGGTTTTCCGCAAATAATGCACATTTTTCCGTCGCTTATGCGATATTTATAAAAATAATGGGTATTTTTTATAAATATTGAGGAAAAATTTTCATAAATACTTTGACAAACGGCTTATTTTGTTGTATAATACAGAAAGGACTGCAAATAAAGCCGCGGTTTATTCCGTTCATTGCCTTTTATCCCCGGCATGCGGCTTTTATGCGAAGGTTTTTTATCTTCGCATATTTTGCGTAAAAAAGCAAACGCTCCGATATGAGAGGAGGAAATACCGTGCCGAGATTTTTTGTGCCGCCGAGCCAGATTTACGATGATGAGATAGTCATTCTCGGCGATGACGCACGGCATATCATTTCGTCGCTCCGCATGCGCGAGGGCGAGGAGATAACCGTCTGCGATATGAACAGGCGCGATTATTTCTGCCGGATATCCACGGCATTTGACGGGCTTGTCCGCGCGACGATACTGGGCGAGGCACCCTCGAAAACGGAATTTCCGATGAAGATAAGGCTTTTTCAATCCGTTCCCAAGGGCGATAAATTCGAATATATAGTCCAGAAATCGGTCGAGATGGGCATTTGCGAAATAATTCCGGTTTTTTCATCGCGATGCGTGGTGAAGCCCGAGCTTACAAGAGAAGCGAAGAAGCTCGAGCGATATCGGCGCATAGCATACGAGGCGGCAAAGCAATGCGGCAGAGGAATAATACCCGCCGTCTGCTCGCCGATGAGCTTCGCTACGGCGGTCGAAGCCTGCTGTGCGGACGGGACAGCGCTCATCTGCTATGAGGGAGAGCATAATTTTTCGCTCCGTCAGGCTTTTGAAAGCAGAAAATCCGACAGGGCAACGCCGATTTCGTTTTTCATAGGACCCGAGGGCGGCTACTCCGAGGAGGAGATAGAGCTGGCGGATAGCGTAGGCATACGCCCCGTTTCACTCGGAAACAGAATATTACGCTGCGAGACAGCTTCGGGCTTTGCTCTCGCATGCGCAGCTTTCGCATTTGAGCTTTAAGCTTTCCGTGCGGCGAACGGAGGCAAATAAAAACATTAAAATTTTATCGCCGAGAAATGGAAAATGGATATGAACACCAAAGAAAACAAGAAGTATAATGCAAAGGCGGAAGAGACTGCCATCTACAGAGTCATTGCGCTTATCTTTGTCGCCATGGCAGGCTTCGGAGCGCTCACTCTGCTCGATAAGTATAAGGCGAAGCTTTTCTCCTACATCATAATAAATGACAAGCCCGTGGTATCCGCTATCACGCTTATCATCATAGCCCTCGCTGTGCTTGCAGTTCTTTCGGTAGTATACTATATATGCACAAGGAAAAAAGGAAAAGACGAATCCGGCAGGGTTGTCACTTCGTTCGGAATCATGAGCTCCGTTATTTTCGTGCTCGTTTCGTTTGTGCTGATACGCTTCCTTTCAAACGCGATGATAAAGGTTCAGGTGCTTTTCTTTGCGGCTGTCCTGCTCGCTTTCCTTTATAATATATGCGCAAGAAGCTTTTTCGAGTTTTCGCTTTTCTCCGTTGTTTCCGGCGCCGCTCTCTACTATGCGGGAAGCTCCGCAAACTACGGTCTTGACAAGGCGCTCGAGATAATATCCAAAATATACTGCTTTGCCGCTCCCGTGGCAATCATCGTTCTCATGCTCGTTTCGGGCAAAAAGGGCGCGAAACTCTTCGGCAAGGCGACGGAAAAAAGAGAGGACGCAAAGTTCTATAATGTATTCTGGGTCATCATGGCGGTGCTCCTCGCGGTATTCGCGGCTATATGCATGGCGGTCAATTTTGTGACGGTGTATCTGATAGTATCATTTTTTGTAATATATCTTGCTCTTGGTATATTCTGCACTATTAAAATGATGTGAATTTAGATATTTTTACGAAAAAACTATTGAAATTTCACAAATTTTGAGTTAGAATATGTATATATGTTAAAAAGTGTTGCAAACTGACGAAATTCGTCGTTGCAGAAGGAGAAGATAAATATGTCGAGCAGATTGTTTCAGGGCGTTATCCATCAGATGAAGGACGCCATAGGCAGAACGATAGGCGTCATAGACGACAACGCGGTCATAGTTGCCTGCAGTGATCTTATGAAAATAGGTGAAACAAGGCAGAATATCAAAGAAGAGATGAGCTATGTCTCCGATGTCGTGACATACGGCGGTTTTACCTACAGACCTATGTCTCAGGATACAAATTCGGAGTATATCGTATTTATTCAGGGAGAGGATGAGCTGGCATCGCAGATGTCCAGCGTGCTTGCCGTCGCTCTGAACAATATCAAAAATTACCACGACGACAAATACGACAAGACATCGTTTATAAAGAATGTGCTTCTCGACAATGTTCTCCCGGGAGATATGTATATAAGAAGCAAGGAGCTGAACTTCGCCTCGGATGTATGGCGTGTGGTTTTCCTCATCAAGTTCGGCTCGAATACGGAGACATCTCCTTTTGATATAATCCAGAGTATGTTCCCGAATTCAAATCAGGATTATGTTATCAGCACAGGCGAGCGCGATATCGTTCTCGTCCGCGAGCTGAAGCCCGATACGGAGCTTGCCGAGCTTGAAAAGACGGCGACGGAGATAGTCGATACTCTGGCATCGGAGTTTTATGCCAAGATTTCCATCGGTATAGGCAGCCCCGCAGAGAATATCAAGGACATTTCCCGTTCCTACAGAGAAGCGCAGGCGGCTCTCGAAGTCGGTCACATCTTCGATTCCGACAAGAGAATAGTAAGCTATGAGAATCTCGGCATAGGCAGACTTATCTATCAGCTTCCCGTTACGCTCTGCGAAATCTTCCTGAACGAAGTTTTCCAGAAAGGCTCGATAGACGCTCTCGACCGCGAGACGCTCTCGACTATACAGAGCTTCTTTGAGAACAACCTCAATGTTTCCGAAACATCGAGAAAGATGTTTGTCCACAGAAATACGCTTGTCTACAGACTTGACAAGATAAAGAAAATAACAGGTCTCGACCTGCGCGAATTTGAAAACGCGATAACCTTCAAGGTGGCTCTCATGGTCAGAAGCTACCTCAATTCGAAGAGCAACAGATATTGATACAGACTCCGGAGCGAACCGTTTGAATATCGGGTCGCTCTTTTGCGGAATAATCGGCGGATTTTTTCGCCGCCTATTCTCTGAATATGATTTTTTATACGGAGATTTTTTATGGAAAACAATATTGAAAACACCAATAATCGCGAAAATACCGATGAGAGGGAGCAGGTGACTCCCGCAGAAAATGTAACTCCCGCAGAGAACACGGCTTCCGCCGGAAATGCGTCAGGCATGCCCGCATATGCGGATGTGAATGTCAATGTGAGAAAGCCGAAGAAGATTTCTCTCGTGCTCTCGATATTTCTCATAGTTCTTGCCGTGCTCGTTACTTCCCAGACGACATATATCATAGCGAGCGTCAATTACAATGCGAAGCTGAACGAAGAGCGCGGTGAACTGGCTAAATACAAAGACCTTTTCGATATGATGGATATTTTCAAGGAAAATTATATCTATGATGTCGACAGCGACGCGATAAACGACGCGCTTCTCCATGCATATGCTTATTACTCGGGCGACGACTATGCGATTTACTACAACGCGGAGGAATGGGCTGATTTTTCTGCCAAGATGAGCGGAAATTCCGTCGGCATCGGTGTTTATATAGTGCAGACCGATGACGGCATAGAGATAGTTTATGTCATGCAGTCGAGTCCTGCGATGGAAGCGGGAATGAAAAAGGGCGATGTGATAGTCGCCATCGACGGAAAGAGGATAGCCGATGTCGGCTACAATGAGGCGGTCAGCCTCGTTGCCGGCACCGCGGGAACTCAAGTTACGCTCACGGTAAGACGCGACGGTGCGGAGCAGGACATCACCGTTACCAGAAACAACTACGAAGCGCAGACTGTAATCGCAAACGAATACGAGCGCGACGGCAAAAAGATAGCGCACATCAATATAACAAACTTCTATTCCGTCACACCGAAGCAGTTCAAGGCGGCTGTGGAAGCGGCACTTGCCGACGGTTGCGAGAGTCTGATATTCGATGTCCGCGGAAATCCCGGCGGCGAGCTTTCGGCAGTATGTTCGATGCTCGATTATCTGCTTCCCGAGGGACCTATCGTGCGTATCTTCGGCAAAAAGGACAATGAGCTTGTCCTTGAGCAGACCTACAAATCCGACGCGAGCGAAATAGATGTACCGATTGTAGTCCTCGCAAACGAAAATTCGGCTTCCGCGGCGGAGCTTTTCACCTCGGCACTGCGCGACTACGGCAAGGTGACAATAGTCGGAGCGAATACCTACGGCAAGGGTTGCGGTCAGAGTGGCTTCGGCGTGGGAAGCGGTGTTCTCATGGTGACATCGTTCCTCTATGCGCCTCCTTTCTCCGATAATTATGACGGAAAGGGAATAGCACCCGATATCGCCGTTGAGATAGCCGATGAATATAAAAACAGAAATCTGATGACGCTCAACGAGGACGAGGACGCACAGCTGAAAGCGGCTCTCGATGAGGCTTACTCAAAAATCAAATAAAACGTAATAAATAAACTATTTAAATAATTATCAAAAGGGAGATATTCTGAAATGGCAAAACAAATCGTAATGACGGAAAGCGGACTTGAAAAGCTCAAGGAAGAGCTTGACTTTCTGAAAAGCGTAAAGCGCAAAGAGGCAGCTGAGAATGTAGGCATAGCACGCTCCTTCGGCGACCTTTCCGAAAACAGTGAATATGACGAGGCTAAAAATGAGCAGGCTAAGGTCGAGGCGCAGATAGCCGAGCTTGAGGAAACTATCAAACATGTCACTGTTATTTCCGACAGTGAGATACAGACGGATTCCGTAAGACCCGGCGTCACAGTCGGCGTGCTCGATATGGAATATGACGAAGAGGACGAATTTACTATAGTAAACTCCCACGAGGTTGACCCTGCGGCGAGAAAAATCTCCGATCAGTCTCCGATAGGCAAGGCTCTCATCGGCACAAAGGTAGGCGATATCGTGACTGTGGAGGTTCCCGACGGCACGGCAAAATTCAAGATACTGAAGATAACAAGAAACTAAACTGAAAATATCGAGGAGAAACCGAAATGGCAGAATTTGAAAATCAGAACAAGGCGGCAGAAGAGCTGACCGAGGAAAAGGTAAACGAAATCCTTCAGATAAGACGCGATAAGCTCGCCGCGCTCAGAGCAGACGGAAAAGACCCCTTTACCGTTGTGAAATACGATATAAACGCGCACGCGCTCGATATCAAAAACGACTTTGCCGGCTATGAGGGCAAGAGCGTTTCCATCGCGGGCAGAATGATGAGCCGCCGTATCATGGGCAAGGCTTCGTTCATGGATTTGCGCGACGGCACTGACAGAATACAGGTTTATGTAAAGCGCGACGATGTCGGCGAAGAGGACTACGCCGCTTTCAAAAAGTGCGATATCGGCGATATCTTCGGAGTGGAGGGCATCGTATTCCGCACGCAGATGGGCGAAATTTCCGTCCATGCAACGAAGATAATGCTTCTTTCCAAGTCTCTGCTTCCTCTTCCCGAGAAGTATCACGGACTCAAGGATACAGACCTGCGCTACCGCCAGAGATATGTCGACCTCATCGTAAATCCCGAGGTTCGCGAAACTTTTGCAAAGCGTTCGGCTATCATCCGCGAAATTCGCAGATTTCTTGATGACAAGGGCTTCTGCGAGGTTGAAACTCCAGTGCTTCACAATATCGCGGGCGGCGCTTCCGCGCGCCCCTTTATCACGCATCACAATGCGCTCGATATTCCCATGTATATGAGAATCGCGCTCGAGCTTCATCTGAAGCGCCTTATCGTCGGCGGATTCGAGAAAGTTTACGAGATAGGCAGAGTTTTCCGCAATGAGGGCATGGATACAAGACACAATCCCGAATTCACTCTGCTCGAACTTTATCAGGCATATACCGATTTTGAGGGAATAATGAACCTGACAGAGGAGCTTATACGCACCGTGGCAAAGAATGTTCTCGGCACGGAAAAGATAAACTATGCTGGCATAGATATCGACCTTGAAAAGCCTTTCGCGAGAATGAAGATGGTTGATGCCGTGAAGCTTTATTCCGGCGTTGATTTCGATAAGATTACAACTCTCGAGGAGGCAAGAGCCGCCGCAAAGGAGCATCATATCGAATATGAGGAGCGCCACAAGATAGGCGATATAATAAACCTCTTCTTCGACGAATATGTAGAGGCAAAGCTTATCCAGCCTACATTCATCACGCACTATCCCGTGGAGATTTCTCCCCTTGCGAAGAAAGACCCCGCGGATACAAGATATACACAGCGCTTTGAACTTTTCATAGTCGGCAGAGAGCACGGAAATGCTTTCTCCGAGCTTAATGACCCGATAGACCAGCGCGAGCGCTTTGAGGCGCAGGCACTGCTCAAGGCACAGGGCGACGAGGAGGCTTGCGATATAGACGACGACTATATCTGCGCACTCGAATACGGACTTCCTCCCACGGGCGGTCTCGGTATAGGTATCGACAGACTCGTAATGCTTCTCACAGGAGAAGAGAATATCCGCGATGTCATCCTTTTCCCGACGATGAAGCCGCTTACGGACGGCAAAAAGAAGAACGACGAAGCAAAAGCCGAGGAACCGAAAGCAGAGGAGAAGTCCGAGCCGGAGGTTATTGATTTCTCAAAGGTTGAGATAGAGCCGCTTTTCAGGGATTATGTCGATTTCGAAACATTTGCAAAGTCGGATTTCAGAGCGGTCAAGGTGCTTGCCTGCGAGGCTGTTCCGAAGTCGAAGAAGCTTCTGAAATTTACACTCGATGACGGCACGGGCGAAAACAGAACGATACTCAGCGGTATTCATCCCTTCTATGAGCCGGAGGAGCTTATCGGCAAAACCTGCATCGCCATTACGAATCTTCCTCCCAGAGCGATGATGGGCATAGAATCCTGCGGAATGCTTATAAGTGCGGTTCATCACGAGGAGGGTGAAGAGAAGCTCCATCTCCTGATGGTTGACAATCATATTCCCGCAGGCGCAAAGCTTTATTAAAAGGAAAATACCGATGCATGAAAGGAGCAGGCTATGAAAAAATGGCTTGAGAATTACTGGTACCATTACAAATGGCACACGCTTATCGGCGGTGCTGCGATAATTCTTGTCGTCGTGCTCATAGTCCAGCTTGCCGCAAAGGTAAATTACGATGCGCTTTTCATGTATGTCGGCGATGATTATATTTCGGCGGTGCAGCATTCCGAGATAGTGAAAACTCTCGAGGATATCTGCCCCGATACTACGGAAAACGGGAAAACGGAAATAAACTTTTCACGCACGGCGTATGTCGGAAAGACGACAAGCGCCTCGGACGCGCAGATAAATGCCGCGGGTGAGGATTTTCTTTCCACGATGCTCCATCAGCCGTATTACATCTATTTTATAAGGAAAGATGCCTACGAGCGCTGTAAGGACGCATTTGTTCCGCTTTCGGATATTTTCGGCGAGAATATCCCCGAGAGCGCATACGACGACAAGGGAATCCTTTTCTCAAAAACCGCTTTTCACGATAGCAACTCTGCCTTTTCGTGCTTTTCCGACGATGTCGTGATAGCGCTGAAAGAAAAGCCGTATGTCTTTTCGATTTTCGGCGGACAGAAGAAAGCGGAGGCAAAATCTTTTTCGGCACATCTCGAAATTTTCAAAAGCATCGTGCTTTATGAAAAATAAATCGTTTTTTGCGAATAAAAATAAAGATTTATATTGACAAATCTGCACTTTTATGATATTATGTATAGGCGTTCGAAAAAGAATGCCTACCGCGGGTGTAGTTCAATGGTAGAACTCCAGCCTTCCAAGCTGGTCGCGTGGGTTCGATTCCCATCATCCGCTCCAATGTGCCTTTAGCTCAGCTGGATAGAGCAACTGCCTTCTAAGCAGTAGGTCGGGGGTTCGAGTCCCTCAAGGCACGCCATATGGTGGATATAGCGCAGTTGGTTAGCGCGTCAGGTTGTGGCCCTGAAGGCCGTCGGTTCGAATCCGATTATCCACCCCATACGAAAAAGTGCGGCATATTTTATAATATGTCGCTTTTTTATGAAATTTTTCAGGTGAAACTTTCACGGAGATATTTAAAAATGGAAAAAATACAGATGTCTGACAAGCTGATGCAGGTACATTCCGATATAAGAGGACCTATTTTTGTAGAAGCGCTGGAAATGCAGAAGAAAGGCATTCCCGTGCTCAAGCTCAATACGGGAAATCCTGCGGCTTTCGGCTTTAAAATGCCCGAGAGCGTGCGTCGCGCTCTCTCGGAAAATATGGACAAGGCAGTGGGCTATTGCGATTTCCGCGGCATGGCTGAGGCAAGAGAAGCTATCTGCGCATACGAAAGCGGAAAGGGGATAAAGGGCATCATGCCTGACGATGTTTTCATAGGAAACGGCGTCAGCGAGCTTGCCTCTATGCTGACGGCTGTCACGCTGAACTTCGGCGATGAATTTCTCATTCCTTCGCCGAGCTACTCTCTCTGGACAAATTCGGCTTATATCGCGGGAGCAAAGCCTGTTTTCTATACCTGCGACGAAAGCTCGGACTGGTATCCGGATATAAATGATATCAAATCGAAAATTACGGACAAAACACGGGCTATCCTCATAATAAACCCGAACAACCCGACAGGTGCGCTTTATCCGCCGGAAATTCTTTTTGAGATAGTGAAGATTGCGCGCGAGCATAATCTCATCATTTTCTCTGATGAGATATACGACAGGCTCGTGATGGACGGAAAAGAGCATACTTCCACTGCGGCGCTCGCTGGCGACGATGTCGTCTGCGTCACGCTGAACGGACTCTCGAAATCGCATTGCCTCTGCGGCTTCCGTTGCGGTTGGCTTGTGCCCTCGGGAAATAAGAGCACATATGCAGACATAATGCAGGGTCTTGTGAAATACGCCTCGATGCGTCTCTGCGGCAATGCGCTGACACAGCTTGTAATTCCCGCCGCACTTGCCGACAGCGAATATACAAAATCCATGATAGTGCCGGGCGGCAGGCTCTATGAACAGCGCGAGGCTACGGCGCGCGGGCTTTCAAAGATAGACGGAATAACCTACATCAAGAACAGCGCCGCTTTCTATATGTTCCCGAAGCTTGACAAGGCGCGCTTCGGCATAAAGGACGACAAGAAATTTGCGATGGATTTGCTCCATGAAAAGCACATCCTCATCGTTCCCGCAAGTGGCTTTGACTGGGACGGAAACGACCATTTCCGCATAGTAATGCTCCCCGAGGCAGAGATTCTCTCCCGCGCGATAGCCGATATAGGAGATTTTCTCTCGGATTATCATCAGAAATAAACCGTAACCAAGGATAAAAATATACTGAAATGAAAAGAAAACTGCTCCCACAGGTGGATATGACCTCGGGTCGTATTCTGCCGAATATCATCGCTTTTGCGATACCGCTGATAATAACAAGCTATCTTCAGCTCCTCTATAATGCCGCCGACCTTGTGGTCGTCGGAAAATGGGCGGGAGATGCCTGCCTTGCCGCCGTCGGTGCAACAGGCTCTACGATAAATCTTCTGCTCAATGTATTTCTCGGGCTTTCCGTCGGCGCAGGCGTCGTTTTTGCCAATTACTACGGTGCGCAGGATAACGAGGGTTGCCACAGAACATTGCATACGGCTGTTCTTGTCGCGCTCATCAGCGGCATTTTCATCGGTGGTATAGCTATAATTCTCGCTCCCGAGATGCTCCGCGCGCAGGATGTTCCCGAGGAGGTACTTCCTCTCGCGGTAGTCTACATACGCATATATTTTGCCGGTGCACCGGTGAATATACTTTATAACTTCGGTGCGTCGATAATGCGTGCTTCGGGAGATACGAAGCGACCGCTCTATTTTCTTACGCTCGCCGGAATGATAAATGTCATTTTCAATCTTATATTTGTCATATGCTTCAAGATGACTGTAGACGGTGTTGCGATAGCCACTATAATCTCGCAGGCTATATCCGCCGTACTCGTCATTATTTCCCTCATGAGAAACGAGGGAATGTGCCACCTCAGCATGAGGGAGCTGAAAATACACAAGGCGGAGCTTGCCAAGATAATAAAGATAGGCGTTCCCGCAGGGCTCAACGGCGTTATCTTCTCGATATCCAACCTCATCATACAGACTGCGGTGAACAGCTTCGGCAAGGTGGCTATGTCCGGCGTTACGGCGGCATCAAATATAGAGGGCTTCACCTATCAGACGATGAACGGGTTTTCTCAGGCGGCGATTGCTTTCTCAGGTCAGAACTACGGCGCAAAGAAGCCAGAGAGAATGAAGAAAATTCTCGTGCATTGCCTTGCGCTTGCGGCGATATCGGGACTTGCGCTCTCGATAATATCGTATCTTTTCGGCAGACCCCTGCTGAAGATTTATACTGATACGCCCGAGGCGATAGACTACGGCATGCTCAGACTGAAGCTTTTTGCTTTCACATATTTCATGCACGGCATGGCAGAGGTTCTGCTCGGCATGGTGAGAGGTTGGGGCAGGTCGCTTACACCGACCATCGTTTCGCTTACCACAATATGCGTTTTCCGCATAGCATGGATTTATACCGTTTTTGCACAGTTCCATGACGATATCATGTGGCTCTATCTCGCTTACCCGATTTCGTGGGCGCTGGAGCTTGCGGGCTTCTTCATTTACTATCTCATAGTGCAGAGAAAGATGAAGCGCGAGCTTATGCCGAATATATAAAATAAAATACAAGGGAGAATGAAAAGATGACGCTCATAATAGCCGAAAAGCCCAGTCTGGCAAGAAATATTGTTGCCGGAATAGGCAAAATGACAAAGAAAAACGGCTACTACGAGGGATGCGGTTACATTGTAACTTGGGCATTCGGTCATCTTTTTTCTTTATGCGATATCGAGGATTATCAGGAGAAGCCGTCTGGCAAATGGACTATGGAGGGGCTTCCTTGTTTCCCCGAGAAATTCCGCTTTGCGCTCCGCAAAAATGCGGAAAAGCAGATTGACGAGGGCGTAAAAAAGCAGTTTGAAACGATAAAGGCGCTCTGCCTGCGTCAGGATGTCGATATCATCGCAAACGCGGGGGACGCGGACAGAGAGGGAGAGATTATCGTCCGTCTCTGCATAGAAAATGCGGGCGCGGAGGGGAAGAGTCTCGTTCGTCTGTGGCTTCCCGACCAGACTCCGCAGACTGTCGCTTCGGCACTGCGCGATATGAAGAGCGAGCGCGAATACGACAATCTTGCAAATGAGGGCTTTGCGCGAACATATATCGACTGGCTCTACGGCGTGAATCTGACGCGTTTTGCCACGCTGAAAACGGGCACACTGCTTCGCGTCGGCAGAGTAATAGTGCCGATAGTAAAAGCGATATACGACCGCGACAAGGCTATATCGGGCTTCACGCCGGATATCTACTATGCGATATCGAGTGTCGAGGAGACAAACGGCGAAAAGATAGAGCTGACGAGCAAAAACAAGTTTGAGAAGAAAGACAAGGCTAAGGCGGAGAAGCTCTGCGCCGAATACAACGCGGAGAAAGCCATCGTCACGGACAAGAAGAGCAAGAAAGATACGATAAACCCGGGCAAGCTCTATTCGCTCTCAAAACTTCAGAATGTGCTCGGCAAAAAGTACAAGATGCCCATGGAGGAGAGCCTTGCGATAGTTCAGCGGCTCTATGAGCAGGGGTATCTCACCTATCCGAGAACAAACTCGGAATACCTCGCCACGGCTGAAAAGGACAAGATAAAGAAGATACTCGAAAACATATCAAAAATGGGCTATCCTGTGGCATTCAAGGATAAGAAAACCATCTTTGACGATTCCAAAATAGAATCACACTCGGCGCTGACGCCTACTTACAAGATACCCGATAAAAATGCGCTCTCGCAAAACGAAGCAAAGGTGTATTCCACGGTATTCCGTCGCTTTGTCGCGGTATTCTGCTCTGAGGAATGCCGATGCGAAAAGACCGAAATAAAGATAAAGGTCGGAGAGAGAGAAGAGTTTATCCTCAAAGGCACCGTGATAACTGAAAAGGGCTGGACAAAATACGACGATTTCTCGCAGAAGGACAAGATACTGCCGAAACTCGAAAAGGGCGACGAGGTGAATACTCTTTTCCGTCCGATAGAAAAAGAGACAAACCCGCCGAAGCACTATACTATAGAGACGCTCAATAATTATCTGAAAAATCCCTTCAAGGAGGACAAAGCAGCAGCGGCAGAGGCGGCAAGCGAGGAGGCGGTTGCCGACTCCGCAGGTGCAGAGGAAGCCGACGGCGACGATACCGAGGACTATAAGGCGATATTTGAGGGACTGGAACTCGGCACGGAGGCTACGCGCACCGGAATCATTGACAATGCGATAAAGAGCGGCTATATCGCGCTGAAAAAGGATGTATATACCATCCTGCCCGCGGGCGAATTTCTCATAGAATCGCTTGTCAATATGCAGATATCCATGGATAAATACAAGACAAGCGAGATGGGTCAGGCACTCAAAAAGGTTTTTCGCGGCAGTATCACAGTGGGCGACAGCATCGCTCTTGCCGAAAAGAATATAGCCGATGTTTTCAGGCGGCGCGACGATGCGCCCGAGGTGGAAACCGATACGGGCTTCTACGGTGATGAAATCGGAAAATGCCCGCTCTGCGGCAAGCCTGTCATCCGCGGGCGCTACGGCTACGGCTGCACCGGCTATAAGGACGGCTGCAAATTCAAGATAAGCGGGTTTATCTGCAAGCGTGTGATTTCCAAAACGAATGCAAAAATGCTGCTCGAAAGCGGAAAAAGCTCAAAAATCAAGGGCTTTATCTCCAAGGCGGGCAAGCCGTTTGAAGGATATCTCGTAATGGATGCCGAGGGAAATATAAAATTTGATTTTTCAAACTGATGTAAAAAAAACAGCGCGGGGCTATAGACTTTATAAAAAATTTATGGTATGATATAATCAACCTATATAAACAGAGGAAAAATATAAGATGACGAGACAGGAAAAAATACGCAATTTTTCTATAATAGCGCATATAGACCACGGCAAGAGCACTCTTGCGGACAGACTTCTGGAATCAACGCAGAGTGTTGCCAAGCGCGATATGGAGGATCAGCTCCTCGACAATATGGATATAGAGCGCGAACGCGGAATAACAATAAAAGCCCGCGCTGTCAAGGTAAATTACAAGGCGGCAGACGGCGAGACATATGAATTCAATCTCATCGATACTCCCGGACATGTCGACTTCAACTATGAGGTTTCCCGTTCGCTTAAGGCTTGCGAGGGCGCGCTTCTCGTCGTCGACGCGACGCAGGGAATAGAAGCGCAGACTCTGGCAAATACTTATCTTGCGCTTGAAAACGATCTCGAGATAATTCCTGTCATAAACAAAATAGACCTGCCGAGCGCGGATATAGAGGGTGTGCGCGGCGAGATAGAGGATATCATCGGAATCCCCGCAGAGGATTGTCCCGCGGTTTCAGCAAAGACGGGACTAAATATCGGCGATGTGCTGGAGCATATAGTTTCCGACATTCCGGCACCCGAGGGCGATGAAAATGCGCCGCTCAAATGCCTGATATTCGATTCTTATTACGATTCATACCGCGGCGTCGTCGTTTACGTGCGTGTCAAGGACGGTGCCGTGCGCGCGGGAATGAAGATACGCATGATGAATACCGGCGCGGAATTTGAGGTGGTAGATGTCGGCTACATGTCAGCCTTCGGTCTTGTTCCGGCGGAAAGCATCCGCGCGGGAGAGGTCGGATATATCACGGCGAGTATAAAGAATGTAGCCGATACGCGCGTGGGCGATACCGTCACCGATGCGGAAAACCCGACGGCAGAGCCTTTTGAGGGCTTCAAGCAGGCGCTCCCGATGGTTTTTGCGGGAATATATCCCGCCGACGGTGCGAAATATCCCGATCTTCGCGATGCGCTCGAAAAGCTCCGCCTCAACGATGCGGCGCTTACCTTTGAACCCGAAACGAGTATCGCGCTCGGCTTCGGCTTCCGTTGCGGCTTCCTCGGTCTGCTCCATATGGAGATTATCGCGGAGCGACTGGAGCGGGAATTCAATCTCGACCTCGTCACGACTGCGCCGAGCGTTATTTACAAAGTGCAATACAAGAACGGGGAAGAGAAATATATCGATAACCCTGCTGTCTACCCCTCTCCCGATGAGATAGCGGCGGCATACGAGCCCGTTGTCAAGGCGAGCATAATCACGCCGACTGACTATGTCGGCGGCATAATGGACCTCTGCAAGGACAGGCGCGGCATTTTCGCCGATATGAAATATATAGATAAAAACCGCGTGGAGCTTCATTATACGCTGCCGCTCAACGAGATAATATATGATTTCTTCGATGCGCTCAAGAGCCGCAGCAAGGGTTATGCTTCGCTTGACTATGAACTCGCGGGATATGAAGAGAGCAAGCTTGTGAAGCTTGATATCCTGCTCAATCTCGAGGTTGTGGATGCGCTTTCGTTTATCGTTCATGCCGATAAGGCTTATGCACGCGGCAGAAAGATAGTCGAGGCGCTCAAGGAAAATATACCGCGTCAGCTCTTTGAGGTGCCCGTGCAGGCGGCGATAGGCGGCAGAGTCATCGCCCGCGAAACCGTCAAGGCTATGCGCAAGGATGTGCTGGCGAAATGCTACGGCGGCGATATCACACGAAAGAAGAAGCTGCTCGAAAAACAGAAGGAAGG
>CAJKRH010000014.1 GCA_905202255.1 uncultured Ruminococcus sp. | reverse complement strand
ACCGTATAATCCTTATCCTTTTTCAATGTCGTACCGGCATAGACAACTTTTACATCCGGAGTCACCGCTGCCCCGGTATAAGTTGCATCCGATACTTTGATATCCGCCTGGGAAATATCCTGATTCTTTCCGGCATCACTGAGGATATGAATGCACTTGAGCGAGAGCTGTATATTCATGACAGTCTGGCGGAGAGAATTACATATGTTCTCGATGCCGCTCATGCGCATGACCCTTACGGTGCGCTTGTGGAAGGCGAGGCTGTCTGCGAGGGCTATGCCGAGGCTCTTCAGTATCTTCTGCAGAAAGTCGGCATACAGTCATTTCTCGTTCTCGGCGAGAGCGGCGGCGTAGGTCATGCATGGAATCTCGTTAAGATAGACGGCAAATATTATTATGTTGACCTGACATGGAATGACGGGGACAAATACACATTTCATGCTTACTTTAATATTACAACAGCCCAGCTTTTAGAGGACCATACGATAGCAAAGACAAACTACAGAATCCCGACTTGTACAAGTCTTGATGCAAATCTTTTTGCCATGCTTGATCTTCGCATGGAGACCTTTGACCTTGACAGAATAATTGAAATCATCAAGGAATACGAAGGTGCGGCGGATATTTTTGTCACGGGCAACAGAAACGCTTTCATAAAAGCTTTTACCGATAATCTGAAAGCTATCGCTGATGCTCTCGGTTATAAAAAAATCAAGGCTGGATATCTGCGTCTCGGCAGAGAAGTAGTGCTTGTTGTAATAGAAGATACGCATGAACACAGCTTCACTGTGGAAAATGCCTCCGGGAAATATCTGAAGAGCGAAGCAACCTGTAAGCAGAAAGCGGTATATTATTATTCGTGCGAATGCGGAGAATGCGGCACGGAGACATTTGAATACGGCGAGCTTAGCGAACATAAGTACGGTGCGGAATATTCCTTAAATGAAGAAAAGCACTGGCGAGAATGCACAGTATGCGGTAATAAAGATGAAGCGGTGCACGCATATACCTTAGAAAATGCTTCCGAAAAACATTTGAAAAGTGAAGTGACATGTAAGCAGAAAGCCGTATACTATTATTCATGCGAATGCGGAAAATGCGGCACAGAAACCTTTGAATACGGCGACCTTGGCGAGCATAAATACAGTGCTGATTATTTATCAAATGAAGAAAAGCATTGGCATGAATGCACCGTATGCGGCGACAAGAAGGACGAAGCAGAGCATGTGTACAGTTATGATTGCGATGCAACTTGTAACAAATGTAGCTACGAAAGAGAAGCATCGCATAAATTCAGAGACGGATGGGCACATAGCTATGACAAGCATTACCGCTATTGTACCATCTGCAGAGATACTTACGAACCCGCAGACCATGAATACACGGATGACTGCGATAAAGACTGCAATATCTGCGGCTATGAGCGAACAAATGCGCCGCATAAACCCGGCGAGGAATGGGTGAATGACGAGCTGTATCACTGGCATACATGTACTGTTTGCGGAGAAATTGCGGGCAGGAGAATGCATTCTTATAAAGAAATTTGCGATGCGGACTGCATTGATTGCGGATATAAAAGAACTGTTCATAGATATGGAGAATGGGAAAAGAATGCCGAAAAGCATTGGCATGTCTGCGTATACTGTCATCTGAACATTGACGAGGCGGAGCATGTCTACGACAACGCATGCGATACGGATTGCAATGTATGCGGAGAAAAGCGCACGACGGAGCATAAATATAAGTCAGAATGGTCGAAAAACTCAAAATCGCATTATCACGAATGCGAATATTGCGGCGACAAAACGGATATAACGGAGCACACTTTCGGTGAGGACGATAAGTGTACCGTTTGCGGCAGGGGAAGCAGAATCCTCGGCGACCTGAACGATGACGGCAAGGTGAACGCCATGGATTTGATTATATTGCGCAAATACATTGCCGGATTGATTACCGACCTTGATGCTTCTTTTGCCGATATCAACGGCGACGGCAAGGTCGGCGCGACTGACCTTATCATCCTGCGCAAGCTGATTGCGGGATTTGATGTCGGTCTTGAATAAATGTAAATTTAAAATCCTCTTGTAACTATGATTGCAAGAGGATTTTTGTATGTGAAGTTTTAAGGTCGGCGGTTGGGCGCTATATGGTGCCCGCCCGAGCCGCACTATCAATTTAAATCAAGAGCCGCTTGCAATCTTTGGTTGCAAGCGGCTCTTGATTTATGTATGTGTCAGTAGGAAAATTGATATCAGTTAAAGATTTCCATCTCGAAGCCGACTATCTTTGCGAGCTTTTTGAGTTCGTCGCGGTAGTCGCCGTAAACGACAACGAGGTGATGTCCGTAGCCGCCGTCTGCGAGTGCATGGCGGAATTCTCTTGCGCCGCCGTCGATATGATAATATACGGCAGGGCTGCATTCAATATCGCGGTAAGCACAGCCGACGATTTCGCCTTTGGCGGCAATCATCTTTTCGCCATGGCGGTCGAAGCGCGCGATGGTGACTGTCTTATCTTCGGTATCTGCCATATTTACCTGAACCTTTGTGCCGAAGCCCTCATATGTAAAGTGACCGAGTTCAAAAGGCATCTCGGGCTTATCATAGCCGAGAAGCTTCGTCGGCGGAACGGCATGGCGAACCTCAAGAACCTCTTCATCAAAGCCCTCTGCGGGACCTGCCACAAGTCTTGTCATGCCGAGGTCTTCTATGGGGCGCTTATGAGCCTTTACGAGCGAGGGATTGCCCATGAAAGGTGCTTTCTTTGTGAGATACATGAGAACGGCGACAGCCATCCATGCATTGAGGTCCTCTTCGCAGGCGGTAGGTATGCGGTCATTGCGGAGCAGGCTGTGTGTAAGGCAGGGTGTGCATTTATTTCTCATAGGCAGGCGGGAAGCGCAAAGCTCCTTGCAAGCCGTGGTGAACGCATTGCATCCGAATTTCTCCATCATGCTCTTGACGGCGTTCATATAATCGAGGTCATGGCAGATGAGTCTGTCGCTTATCGTGCTTGCTTCCGCCTTATCGGAGAGAGCTTTTGCTTCGGCGGCAAATTTTTCTTCGCTTGTGGTGCTGTCCATATAATCAAATACTTCGCGTATGGAATGGCGCGTACTGCGGATACCGTATTTAAGGTTGAGCCCATAGATATCGGGATTTGAGCTGTTTACGCTGACAGGGAACTGCTCGTCTGCCGTGAGAACGAGGAGCTTTGTATTTGCAAGTGCCTTTTTGACCTGCAGGCGGCGGATGATATCATTGAATTCCTCATAGTCATGAGCCATATAGGCATCAAGTCCGATATCACGATAGAAAGCCACGAGATCAACGGGTGTAGGTCCGCAGTTTATCATTGAAACGGTGATGCCGAGGCGTTCGATGCCGGGAACGCGATATGTGATGAGGAAAAGGTCTACTTCCGAAGGATTGGGAGCGAGCTCATGGAGCTTTTCATCGGAAACATAGA
This sequence comes from uncultured Ruminococcus sp., assembly GCA_905202255.1. GTDB lineage: Bacteria > Bacillota > Clostridia > Oscillospirales > CAG-272 > Apopatosoma. The sequence continues at coordinate 36,479 of CAJKRH010000014.1, read as the reverse complement.
ATGTTTCGTCATACTCGATATAGAGCGGCTCGAGCACATTTGCTTCGGCGCAGATTCCTTCGACAACAGTCTTTTTCCAGCTTTTGAATTCTTCTTTGCCGGCTCTTGACTCATACTCGGGCGAGAGAATCTCCGGTCTGCCAACGCGGCAGGGGCCTTCCCATACAGCCGTATGAACCACATTGCTGAAAATGGGCCGGACATTGACTTTTACATCCATTGCGTGTTTTAACATAATTTCCTCCGGAATTTTATAAAATATTTTTTGTGCACTCTTTTATTTTCAAAAGCATTTTTTCCATGCTTGAGAGCCGTAATTCTGTCATGGGATAGACGCAGGGGATTTCTTGCGGGAAAGAGGTGTCTATCTCCCTTGCCTCTGCCGCGGAAAGTCCGTCTGTCAGCTCGCATATGAGCGCCGCAAGCCCCATGACATATGCGGCGTCGCTATGAGCACGGACGGAGACGAATCCGCCCTCCGCCGATGCGCAAAGCCACAGACCCGAGTCGCAACCCTCTATTCTGTCCTCCTCGGACGGCGCGTAATCGCAGGCGGAGCGCATTCCTTTATTTATGATATAATCAAACCTTTCCATATCGGACGGGAGAGCATTGTATTCGGAAAGGAATTTTTCCTTTCTTTCATTAAAATTCATATTTTCTTCCTCAAAAGATATTCTTTTGCTTCTGCTATGGCAAAGACGAGCCTTTCCGCTTCATCCGGCGTATTGTACGGAGCTATCGAAATGCGCAGTGTGCCGCCCGCCGCCAAGCGCGAAACGGGAAGAAAAGCGCAGTGCTTTCCGCTGCGCAGACAGAAGCCGCGCATGGAGAGCATGAGGTCGATATCCGACGGCGAAACGCCTTCAAAGGTAAGCGAAAGCACGGGGAGATTTTCCCGCGAGTGACCGATTAAATTTATGCCGCGCACGGCGGAAAGGGAAGAATATACATAATCCGAAATTGAGCGGGTATATGCGAGTTTTTCCCCTGCGTCAAAGCCCGAGAGAAAATCCGCCACGGCGGCAAATGCAACCGCGCCTGCCGCATGGTGCGTTCCCGCTTCAAAGCGCTCGGGGGAGGGAAGCATAACTATATTTTTGCCGCGCTCCTCTGCCATACCGCCGCCGTAGCGAAACGGAACGAGAGTATCAAGCAGGCTTTCGCGGCAATAAAGCACACCGAGCCCCTCGGGTCCGTAGACCTTATGCGCGGAGAAAACGAGATAATCGCAGGCGAATGCATTTACATCGGGCGCGATATGCGGGGCGTACTGCGAGGCATCGACCGCCGCGGCGGCGCCTGCCTCATGCGCCATATCGCAGAGCGCGCGCACATCCGTAAGTCTGCCGGTCAGATTTGAAGCGGCGGTGACGGAGAGCAGAAGCGTATTTTCGTCTATGAGACGGCGCGCCGCATCCATATCAAGCGAGCCGTCCGCAAGGAGCCCTATTACGCGAAGCTCGGCGCCTGCTTCTTCGCAGGCATTTTTCCACGGGAGATAATTTGCATTATGCTCGAGGGCGGAGATGACGATATTGCTTTTTTTCGTGAGGCGGCGGCGATACGAAGCAGCGAGCATATTCAGCGAATCGGTAGCACCTGTGGTGAATATAATCTCAGATGGTTTCGCGGCGCCGATAAAGCGCATCACGCTTCGCCTTGCGGCGGCATAAGCCGCGCTTGCCTTTTCCGCGAGCGGATTCTGCCCGCGCCCTGCCGAGCCGAGCGCCGAACCGTAATAATCCGAGAGCGCTTTTACCATGCAGTCGGGCTTTTGCGCCGTTGCGGCATTATCGAAATAAACGAAATCCGAATTTATGACGGAGGAGAATGCCGCGCGAAAGCTCATGGAGTCAAACATGGCAAGCCTCCGTTTTCTGCGAATATATATAAGAAGCTACGCTTGCGGTATCTTCCGCATCGTCGGGAATATGCGTGTCTGTGATCTTCTCCAGCTCCATCAGCATGAGAATCTTTTTCTGGACAGCGTAGGTTATCCTGTGGCAGTCGTAATTTCCGAGGCGCTTTGCCGCCTCTTCCTTCTGCATATCGGGATATTGCTTTCTGATGCTGAGGATGGCGAGCGCACCGATATTTTCTTCGCTTTCGTTATCGAGCCCGAAGCGCACGCAGACATACTCTTGAAGCACCGCGCGGTACTCGCTCTCACTCTGCGAAAAGTCGCAAAGCAGCGCTTTCAAAGCTTCTGCACTTCTTTCCATATGCACACTCCCGCAAATTATAGCTTTATGTTTATATAATAGCACAGGAGCGGGGAATTTTTTTTACTTTTTGTATTCATTTTTTTGCTATGATTATTATTTGGCTTTTGCCATTTCGCAGGCGCGGCGAAAAAACTAAATTCAGAAATCCGTATTGGTGATACCAGAATCGACAAAAAAGAAAGCCTTCCCCAGTGGGGGAAGGTGGCAGCCGTAGGCTGACGGATGAGGTGTCTATAAACAGTTTATAACAATATTTGCGTCAAAATTTCAATTTTACTCCTCATCCACCGCTATCGCGGTCCCCCTTCTCCCGCAGGAGAAGGCTATACAAAAAATGCTTTTATCTGTTTTTACAGTAAAAAATACTTTTTCGACACGCTGAAAGCGAAAGCACGCGGCTTTCGCTTTGCTTTATGTACGCACGCCATGCAGGCGCATATCGGCATATTTTTCTTTTGTCGCCTGACCGCCGCGGATATGCCGCTGTGCTTTATTGCGTTCGAGTATTTCCTTCACCTCTGCATAGAGGGAAGGCGATATATTTTTCAGGCGCTCGCTGACATCTTTATGAACCGTTGATTTGCTTATTCCGAAATGTTTTGCCGCCTCTCTTACTGTTCCTTTCGTTTCCGAAATATACCGCGCCAGTACTATGGCGCGCTCGTCGCCGTCGTAAATCATCGTATGCCGCCTTTCGCTCGCGTAATGTCTTTGCTATATTTATATTTTCGCCGGCGGGGCATTATTACGGCATTTTTTCGGAAAATCGGGAAAATTTTATCACGAGATATTGACAAATCGTTCACGGCGTTGTATACTTGTATACAATAATACAATGGGAGGCAGAACCATGCTTGAAATTTCATCAAAAACAAACCTGCTTGAGCAGAAATCATACAGATATCAGCTCCAGGACATAGACGACCCGAACCTCTATCGCGATATTTATCCCTATGATGCCGTGCCGAAGGTGCCTTTCAACCACCGCCGCGTGCCTATGGGCATGCCCGAGCATATATGGATAACGGACACCACTTTCCGCGACGGGCAGCAGTCTGTCGAGCCTTATACGGTTCAGCAGATAGTCGACCTCTACAAGATGCTTGCGCGGCTCGGCGGCGAAAACGGAATAATCCGCCAGAGCGAATTTTTCGTATACAGCAAGAAGGACAGGGAAGCTGTGGAAAAATGCATGGCGCTCGGCTATAAATTTCCGGAGATAACGACATGGATCCGCGCAAACAAGGAGGATTTCCGCCTCGTGCGTGACATGGGAATAAAGGAAACGGGAATACTTGTCTCCGCCTCGGACTATCATATTTTCAAAAAGCTGAAAATGAAGAGAAGCGAGGCGATGAATATGTATCTCTCCGCCGTTGCCGACGCTTTTGAGGCGGGAATAGTGCCGAGATGTCACCTCGAGGATATAACGAGAGCGGATTTCTACGGCTTCGTAGTGCCTTTTGTAAACAAGCTCCAGCAGATGTCCGACGATGCGGGAATCCCCGTGAAAATTCGCGCCTGCGACACAATGGGCTACGGCATACCTTATACCGAGGTTGCGCTCCCGAGAAGCGTGCCGGGCATAGTCTACGGTCTCCAGCACTACTCGGATGTGCCGAGTGAAATGCTTGAATGGCATGGGCACAATGACTTCTACAAGGCTGTCTCCAACGCGGCGACGGCATGGCTCTACGGCGCATCCGCCGTCAACTGCTCGATGCTCGGCATAGGCGAACGCACGGGAAATATTCCGCTTGAGGCGATGGTGATGGAATATGCCTCCCTGCGCGGCACCTTTGACGGGATGGATCCTACTGTGATAACCGAGATAGCGGAATATTTCAAAAACGAAATAGGCTACAGCATACCGCCGATGACGCCTTTTGCAGGCAAGAATTTCAATGTCACAAAGGCGGGCATCCATGCCGACGGGCTTCTCAAGGATGAGGAGATATACAATATTTTTGATACAAAGAAGATTCTCGGCAGGAGCGCGGGCGTTATGATAACGAAAACCTCGGGGCTTGCGGGAATCGCCTACTGGATAAACGACAATCTGCGTCTCTCCGGCGAAAAGGCTGTGGACAAGAAGAGTCCGCTTGTGCTCGCGCTCAAGGGCTGGGTCGATGATATGTATGAAAACGGAAGGCAGACCGCCATTTCCAATGAAGAGGTTATTGAGAAGATACGCGAGATAACGGGCGGCAAGGATTAAGGAGGGTATGATGGAGAGGTCACAGACTGTTTCCATGGCAGACAGGGTTTTCGAGCGGCTGGAGGACGATATCCTCAGCGGGAAATATGCCCCGGGCGAAATGCTGACCGAGCTGAAGCTCTGTGCCGAGCTGGATGTTTCGAGAACCCCCGTGCGCGAGGCGCTCAAGCGCCTGATGCAGGAAAATCTGATTTATGAGACGGGCAAAGGCATGGCTGTATGCCGCTTTGATGAGGACGACATCAACGATATTTATGAGATACGCTCGCGCATAGAGGGGCTTGCCTTTTCCATGTGTGCCGAGAAGATAACGGACGAGGAGCTGAAAAAGCTCCGTGACATGCTGGAGCTTCAGCTTTTTTATGCGAAGCGCCACGCGCCCGACGGAATGCGCGATACGGACAGCGAATTTCACAAGCTTGTTTACGAATACTGCGGCAGCAGAACACTGCTCGAAATACTGGAAAATCTGCACCGCAAGGTGCGCAGATTCCGCAGGCTTTCCGTTGAAAACGATGCGAGAGCCGAGGCGGCGGCAAGAGAGCACGAGCAGATATACGAGGCGCTCGCGGCGCACGACACAAAGCGCGCCGAGGAGCTTGCCACGGAGCATATAAAAAATGCGCGGGACAGCATTCTCGCGGCAATACACGGTAATAAGGAGAACTGAAAATGGGACTCACGATAGCACAGAAGATAATAAAGGCGCATCTTGTCGGCGGCGAAATGAATGTCGGCAGCGAGATAGCGCTTCGCATAGACCAGACGCTCACGCAGGACGCAACGGGCACGATGGCTTATCTCGAATTTGAGGCGATAGGCGTTCCGAGAGTAAAAACGAAGAAGTCGATAGCCTATATAGACCACAACACACTGCAGTCGGGTTTTGAAAACGCGGATGACCACAGATATATCCAGAGTGTGGCAAAGAAGCACGGAATTTACTTCTCGCGCCCCGGAAACGGCATCTGCCATCAGGTGCATCTCGAGCGCTTCGGTGTGCCGGGAATGACGCTCATCGGCTCGGACAGCCATACGCCGACGGGCGGCGGTATCGGCATGCTCGCTTTCGGTGCGGGCGGACTTGATGTTGCCGTTGCCATGGGAGGCGGTGCATACTGCATCACCATGCCGAAGATGATGAAGATAAATCTCACGGGAAAGCTTCGCCCATGGGTGAGTGCCAAGGATGTAAGTCTTGAGCTTCTCCGCATACTTTCCGTAAAGGGCGGCGTAGGCTATATAATCGAATGGGGCGGCGAGGGAATAAAGACGCTTTCCGTTCCCGAGAGGGCGACGATAACGAATATGGGTACGGAACTGGGCGCCACCACCTCTATTTTCCCCTCCGACGAGATAACGCACGATTTTCTGCGCGCCGAGGGCAGAGAAGCGGACTATACGCCGCTCTCGAGCGACAGCGATGCGGTATATGACAGAGTGATAGATATAGACCTCTCTGCGCTCACGCCGCTTCTCGCCTGCCCGCACAGCCCCGACAATATAAAACGCGCGGATGAGCTTTCGGGTGTGAAGGTGGATCAGGTATGCATCGGCTCATGTACAAACTCATCGCTTCGCGATATGCTCAGGGTAGCCGCGATACTGCGCGGCAGGCATATAGCGGAGAATGTGAGCCTTTCCGTTTCGCCCGGGTCAAAGCAGGTGCTCACAATGCTCGCCGATTGCGGCGCTCTCTCCGATATACTTGCCTCGGGCGCAAGAGTGCTGGAATGTGCCTGCGGACCGTGCATAGGTATGGGCTTCTCGCCGAACAGCGCAGGTGTTTCGCTTCGCACATTCAACCGCAATTTTGAGGGCAGAAGCGGCACGAGAGACGCACAGGTCTATCTCGTTTCGCCCGAGATAGCGGCGGCTTCCGCGCTCACAGGCTACATCACCGACCCGAGAACGCTCGGAGACTATCCCGGGATAAATATGCCGGAGAGCTTCCGCACGGACGACAGTGCCGTTCTCGCTCCCGTAAGCGAGGCGGAGGCGGACAGCGTGGAGATTTTACGCGGACCCAATATAAAGCCGCTCCCCGAGACGGTGCCGCTCGCAGACACCATCGAGGCAAAACTGACAATCAAGGTCGGCGACAATATTACAACAGATCACATCATGCCGGCGGGCGCGAAAATACTCCCTTACCGCTCAAATATTCCGTATCTCTCTAAATATTGCTTCGAGGTCTGCGACCCGACATTTTCCGAGAGAGCAAAGGCGGCGGGGAAGAGCATTATAATCGGCGGCGTGAACTACGGTCAGGGTTCATCGCGCGAACATGCGGCTCTCGTGCCGCTCTATCTCGGCGTAAGGGCGGTCATTGCCAAAAGCTTTGCCCGCATACATATTTCAAATCTGATAAACGCGGGAATACTGCCTCTCACTTTTGAAAACGAGGCGGACTATGATAAGTTTATACAGGGCGATATGCTGAAGCTTTCCGATATATATGCGGGGCTTGACAGCGGCAAAATAACGCTCACGGATGAGTCGAGCGGCGAGAGTGCCGTGCTCTCCTGCAGCTTCTCCGAGAGGCAGAAGGAAATTCTGCGCGCGGGCGGACTTCTCATCTACACAAAAACCTGCGGAGGAAAATAAAATGACAGACGAAAAATATATAAAAGAAGCGACGGCGCATTTTGAGGAGCTCCTTCACTCTCAGCTCGCAAGATGCGAAAAAATGGCCGGTGACAGCGGCAAGACGGATTTTGCCGCGCTTGATAAAACGGTAATCGGCATATGCGACGGCGACGGGATAGGTCCAATCATCATGAAGCAGGCGGAAAAGCTGCTCTCGGTTATTCTTTCGGACGAGATAGCGGCGGGCAAAGCGGAGCTTCGCCGCATAGACGGGCTGACGATAGAAAACCGCCTTGCGCTCGGCAAATCTGTGCCCGAGGATACGCTTGCGGCAATAAAAAATTGCCATGTTCTGCTGAAAGGACCGACGACAACGCCGAAGGGCGGCACGATGGAGAGCGCGAATGTCACGCTTCGCCGTGAGCTTGACCTCTATGCCAATGTGCGTCCCGTCTGCATCCCCGAGAAGGATATCGACTGGATATTTTTCCGCGAAAATACCGAGGGTGAATATGTTCTCGGCTCAAAGGGAATCGAGGTGCCGGATAAGCTCGCCTTTGACTTCAAGGTGACGACAGACCTCGGCACAAAGAGAATTGCCCGAGCTGCCTTCGACTATGCCAAGGCAAACGGCAAAACGAGCGTTTCCATAGTTACAAAGGCAAATATCATGAAAAAAACGGACGGAAAATTCTCCGCCATATGCAATGAGATTGCCGCCGAATACGAAGGTATCACCGCTCAGGACTGGTATATCGATATAATGAGCGCAAACCTCGTAAATGAAGATATACGCAGTTCTTTTCAGGTATTTCTCCTGCCTAATCTCTACGGCGACATCATCACCGATGAGGCAGCGCAGATTCAGGGCGGCGTAGGCACGGCGGGGAGCGCAAACATCGGCGACAGATACGCCATGTTTGAAGCGATACACGGAAGCGCACCGCGAATGATAGAAGAGGGGCTGGGCGAATACGCAAATCCCTCGAGCATTTTCAAAGCCTGCGAAATGCTGCTGCGCCATATCGGCATGAGCGGCAAGGCTGATAAGCTTTCATGTGCGATGGAAATATGCACGCAGAGCGAAAAGGCGCTTGCCGTCACAGGAGACAGGAGCGGAGCAACCTGCGAGGCTTTCGGCGAATATGTGATTGATACATATAAAAAGATACTGTAAAAAGAAGTTAAAAAAGCCCCCGTTCCGACATTTGTCGGAACGGGGGCTTCAGAGTGCCGAAAAACTCTAAATTCAAAAAGTAGTTTTGCTAATGTGTAGAAATAGCAAAAAAGGATGAGGTGTCTATAAACCTGCTATAGAAATATTTGCGTCAAAATTTCAATTTTACTCCTCATCCACCGCTACCGCGGTCCCCCTTCTCCCGCAGGAGAAGGCTATACAATAAATGCTTTTATCTGTTTTTGCAGTAAAAAATACTTTTTCGATAGACAGTAGCCCCCGTTCCGACAAGTGTCGGAACGGGGGCTTTATCGTATTGCGATTATCTGAGTTTGCTGAGAGCGTTCATGTGGCTTTCTATTACTGAATTTGCGGAGTTGCCCATGCTTGCGAGCGCCTTGGTAAACTGGTTTTTGCCTGTTACGATGAAAGAGGTGATTCTTGTCATCATGCCGCCGTTTCTGAAAATATCATATTCCCAGACTCTTGTGCGGAGGACGATATCAAGCATTTCGCCCGCTTCCTCTTCGCAGAAGCACTGATCTTTATAGTAGTTTACATAAGCGGGGTAGAGAATCTTTTCGGAGTGATAACCGAACACCTCGAGAAACTGCGATGTGGCTTTTACATCGGTGATGGAAGCGGAGACTTTGATACCCGCGCCTGTGGTACATATAAGCTGTGCGTAATCTTCCTGCTCCTCGGAATATTTCGGGATGGGAACGATGGAATAACGAGCATTTTCATCGTTTATGATGCGCGATACCTTGAGCACCTCCGAAACGAAAAGCGACTGTCCGTTTGTGAGTGCGCTGTGTGTATTTGCCATCGATGTGGAAAGGAAAGCGGGCGACTGCCAGAGCTCGATAGCCTTGTCTATGGCGGCACTGTAAGCCTTGACATCGGTATTCTGCGAATTGATGGCTACGGGTCTGCCGTTTTCTTTTGTTGTCATATGCAGGTCAATGGCGGAGATAAGCGCTGTCGCGAGATATTGATTATTTATAGTGACGCAGCCGAAGATATCGCCGTCTTCATATTTCATCACTTGGTCGCCGTTTACATCGGATTTCGCGGCATCCATGAGGGAGATCATCTTATCCATTGTCCATGTACCGCGGCGAACCTCATCATAGATATCGATAGAGGTCTTGCCGCTTGAAACGAGTCTCTCGTATACATCCTTATTGAAAAAGAGCGACCATGTTGCGTCATAGCTGAGAAGATTGAATTTGCCCGAGATATCATAGCATCTCTCTACGCCGTCCACAGTATAGGAAAATGTATCATGATGTGATTTATCCCACCAGCTGTGAGAGAAGTCCACATCCATATTTGCTATATTGTATGTCCAGTCGTAGCCGACGCCGTTGCTCCAGAGCCAAAGGATGAAATCGACCGTATGCTTGCCCTGCGCTATATCGTTTTCTGCGTAGCTCGGGGAACCTGCGGTATAAACACATTCTATTTTGCAGTTATAGAGAGATTCTATCGCGGCGTTTCTCGCGATGATTCCCTCTGTGATAAGGTTGTCATCGCCTGTGGATTCCGCTGTAATCTCATAGAAATCCCATCCCGAGAGCTGACCGATGGAAGCAGCGAAATTGAATGTTCTTCCGCCGAAGTTCACATCCTGATAGTCGGGGTGCTTGGTTCTGCCGTCATTTTCGGTTGACACCACCGTTTCTGTTTCCGATGTGCTGTCGGATGATGATGAGGATGTTTCCCCGGAAGATGTAGATTCGGAGGAAACTGTTGTGCCGGTATCTTCGCCTGAAGATGTGGTGGATTTGCTTTCGTCTGTCTGCTTTTCGGTTGTGGTGGAGGCGGTGGTGTTCTCGGGCTTGTCTCCGCAGGAAGCGGCGAACGCGAGAACGCATACTACCATAGCCACAGCGAGAAGAAGTGATAAAAACCTTTTCATAGTAACTCCTTTTCTCTTGAAATGATATTTTGGGCTATCGCTCTAATCTGATTATAACATTATTTACCGAAAAGTCAACATATAAAAGTATACAAAATTCAATATATTGAAGTATATATCACGCGTGGAGTTATGAAAAATCAACAAAAATGCCTGTAAAAAAGCGACAAAAAAGCATTCCGACGGTTTCCCGCCGGAATGCTTTTTTATAATCGTCGATTATTTGAGTTTCTTGAGTGTTGCCATATGGCTGTCATAAACGGAGTTTGCAGAGTTGCCCATGCTTGCGAGCGCCTTTGTAAACTGGTTCTTGCCTGATGTGATGAAGCTTGTGAGTCTGCTCATCATGCCGCCGTTTCTGAAGTTGTCATATTCCCATACTCTTGTGCGGAGAACGATATCGAGCATTTCGCCTGATTCATCCTCGCAGAAGCACTGCGTCTTATAATAGTTGATGTAAGCGGGGTAGAGAATTTTTTCGGAATGATAGCCGAATACCTCGAGGAAGTCTGCCGTAGCCTTGATATCAGTGATGGAAGCGGAAACCTTGAGGCCCGCGCCTGTTGTGCAGACGAGCTGTGCGTAGTCCTCCTGATCCTCGGAATACTTCGGAATAGGAACGATGGAGAAGCGTGCGTTTTCATCGGTTATACGGCGTGCTACCGTGAGAACCTCGGAAACAAAGAGCGCCTGACCGTTTGTAAGAGAACTCTGCGTGTTTGAACCGCTTGTGGAAAGGAAAGCAGGTGACTGCCAGAGCTCGATAGCCTTATCTATAGCGGCACTGTATGCCTTGACATCGGTATTCTGCGAGCTGATAGCATGATGTGTGCCGTTCTCTTTTGTTGTCATGCGGAGACCTGCCGCCGTGATGAGTGAGGTTGCGAAATACTGGTTGTTTATGGTAACACAGCCGAATATATCGCCGTCTTCATATTTCATGTTCTGGTCGCCGTTTACATCGGATTTTGCGGCATCCATGAGGGAAATCATCTTGTCCATTGTCCATGTGCCCTTGCGTACTTCGTCATAGATATCTATGGAAGTCTTGCCGGCGGATACGAGTCTCTCGTAAACATCCTTATTGAAGAAGAGCGACCATGTTGCGTCATAGCTGAGGAGGTTGAATTTACCGGAGATATTGTAGCACTTGTCAACGCCGTCTACCGTATAGGAGAATGACTCGTGGTAATTCTGATCCCACCAGCTGTGAGAGAAGTCGATATCCATATTGGCAATGTTGTATGTCCAGTCATAGTCAACGGCGTTATTCCAGAGCCAGAGGATGAAGTCAACCGTATGCTTGCCCTGCTGCATATCGTTCATGGCATAGGCGGGCGCATCGTTTGTATAATCGCACTCTATCTTGCAGTTGTAGAGGGATTCGACAGTTGCGTTTCTTGCGATGATGCCTTCTGTGATGATGTTGTCGTCGCCTGTGGACTCCGCTGTAATCTCATAGAAGTCCCATGTTGCGAGCTGACCTATCGAAGCGGCGAACTTGAAAGTTCTTCCGCCGAAGTTTACATCCTGATAGTCGGGATGCTTGGTTCTGCCGTCGTTCTCGGATGACACCGTAGTGTCTGTTGTGCTGTCGGTATCGGATGTGGAAACATCGGAACCGGAGGTTGCCCCGGAGGAAGCAGTAGTGCCGGCATCGCCGTTTGAAGACGATGTGGTAGACTTGGTTCCGTCCGTTGTCTTTTCGGTTGTGGTGGAGGCGGTGGTATTCTCGGGCTTGTCTCCGCAGGAAACAGCGAACGCGAGAACGAACACTACCATAGCCACAGCGAGAAGAAGTGATAAAAGTCTTTTCATAGTAACTCCTTTTTTGCATAATTCGAGTTTTTACTCTAATAAGTATTATATCATTTAATATAGAAATGTCAATAATAATCTATTCGTGTAAATGACCAAAAATATTGGCAGACTTTTGACAACTTTACATAGCAAAGCGGTGCAAATCGATGCTTGCAGAAAAAAATACGAACAAAAGTTCTGAAAAATCATTGACAAAAGAACAAATGTGTGATATAATGTAGCCACGGTAGCAAAACCGAAGTAAAAAAAGGAGAGTGATGGATACGAGCAGGTATTTGGATTATGAAGAGGCAGAAGAGAAGCCCCGCGCAAGAATCGTTGCCTACTGCGACCATTGCGGATACGCCATTTACTCTACCGACGAGGCACTCGAGATAGAGGGAAGCGGCGACATCATCCACAAGGATTGCTGGTGCGAATATGCCGAGGAGCATATGCTCGATTTCGTGAGAAAGGCTTCTTTTTCCGCCGCATATTGAAGATTCAAGCTCTTTTTTAATGAGTAAAACCATAGATAAGGACAAGCTTACACCAACCGCTTTTGCCCGCCGCGTCACCGCATATTTCCGCGAGTGCGACAGCGAAATAGTTTCGCCTGCGTGCGCCTCCTGCACAAAGGACGAGGCAAGCTGTGCGCTCTGCCCGAAGAGGCGTACCAAGCCGTACACCCTCTCGGGGCTGTGTCTGGCGCTGGGGATAACAAAGCGGCAATTTAAAGCCCTTAAGGCGAACAAATGTTTCTGTGACGATGTCGAAATGGCGCTTCTGAAGATAGAGGCGTATATAGAAGAGAACAGCATCAGCGGAGGCATAAACGGCGCTCTTGCTACCGCCATACTGAAAGAAAATTTCGGTTGGGGCGCCAAGGACGATGCCGAAGAGGGTAAAATAGAAATTTCGCTTTCGGGAGAGGCGGATAAATATGCCGGTTAGTACCGGTTTCTCCCTGAATATCGCTCCGAGCGAAAAGCAGAAAGAATTTTTTCTTTCCGCTGCCAAATATACCGCATACGGCGGGGCGCGCGGCGGCGGTAAAAGCTGGGCGCTGAGATACAAGCTCCTCCTGATGTGTCTGCGCTACGGCGGAATAAAAATACTGCTTGTGCGGCGCACCCTGCCGGAGCTTACCGAAAACCATATACGCCCACTGCGGGAAATTCTTGCCGCAGTGCCGAGGCTGAGCGAATATTCCGAAAAAGACAAATGTATAACATTCGCTTCCGGCTCACGGCTCCAGTTCGGATATCTCGCGCGGGAGAGCGACCTGCTCCGCTATCAGGGACAGGAATTCGATGTGATAGCGATAGACGAGGCTACGCAGATAAGCGAGCATATGTTTACGGTGCTGTGCGCTTCGCTCCGCGGCGCAAACGATTTTCCGAAGCGGATGTATCTCACCTGCAATCCCGGCGGCATAGGTCATGGCTGGGTGAAGCGGCTCTTCATAGAGCGGCGTTTCCGCGAAAGCGAAAATCCCGATGATTATGCTTTCATCCCCGCGGGAGTCTACGACAATGCGGCACTGACTAAGAAGAATCCCGACTACATTAGGCAGCTCGAAAATCTGCCTGAGGAGCTGAAAAAGGCATGGCTCTACGGAAGCTGGGATGTTTTCTCGGGGCAGTTTTTCCCGGAATTTGACTACAGCCTCCACACCTGCGAGCCTTTTGCACTCGGCGACGGAACAATGCACTTCTGCGCTATAGACTACGGGCTCGATATGCTGGCGGCACTCTTCATAGATGTCTGCCGCGACGGGCGCGCATATGTTGTCTCCGAGATATACGAAAGCTCGCTTATCATAAGCGAAGCCGCAGGGAAGATTCTTTCCCGCGCTTCGGAGGGGACTGTATTTATAGCGCCGTCGGATTTATGGTCGCGGCAGAAAGACAGCGGGCGCGATATGGCTTCTATTTTTGCCGAGAACGGGGTTTTCTTAACGAAGCTTCGCCCGAACAGAACCGACGGCTGGATGGCGCTCAAGGAATGGCTGAAGCCCGACGGAAACGGCGGCGCGCGCCTGCGCATTTTCCGCGGGTGCGAAAATCTCATCCGTTCGCTTCCGTTGCTCATGCACGACAAGGCGAATCCCGCGGATGTTGCCGTTTTCCCTCACGAGATAACACACGCGCCCGATGCGCTGAGATATTTTGCCTCATATATGCGCGACATGGCACCATGCGACCGCGCGGGTGAAACACCGAGGCTGAAAAACATTATAGAAGAAAGGAACTTTCACAAGAAATGAATTTATTTAAAAAATACGATGAAGATATCATAGCATATGACACAGCCGAACTGCGTGAAAAAAGTGTCGCTTTTCTTCTGCGTGAGGCGAAAATAGCGCGTTCGAATACCGACAGCTACTGGCAGAGGATGACGAATTATTACGGCGGCGCACACGATACGGCAAAGCAGACGGGCGATTTTCTCGCTCAGACGGAGCTGCCGTGGAAGCCTGCGACCGTGCCGGACGCTTATCTCCATGTGGAGAGCCAGATAGAGGCGAAAATGCCTGATTTCGAATTTTCCGCGAGAAGCGGCGACGAGGCGGACATGGCAAAGGCAAGAGAAAGCGTCGTCCGCTACATCTGCGACAGAAACGAACTGGAAATAAAGAACTCCGTAAACGAGCGCAGGCTCGGGATAATGGGCAGCGCCGTATGGAAGCTTGCGCTGACGACGGGCGAAAACGGCACTGACGAAATAGCGATAGAAAATCCCTCCCCCGAGGATATCTATCCCGACCCGAACAGCACGAGCGTCGACGGATGCGAATACATCGGCTATACATATAAGCTCAGCCGCCTTGCCGCACAGCGCATTTTCGCCGACGACCTCGCGCTCATGGAGACGAGCATAGACAGGATTCTCTCCGAGCGCGATTCCGAACTCGGCATAGAGACGGACATTTACTCCTCCGATGCCGCGCCGCTTATCGATGTGACGGAATGGTGGTTCCGCCAGCCTTATGACGGCTCTTGCTCCTGCGAAACCGTGGACGCGGCGGGAAATATCACCGAGGTGACATACGATTATCGCGCGGGGGATATCGCGCTCTGCATCCTGCTCTGCGGCAGGGAGGTGCGCTATATCCCGAAATTCTGGAATAAGACCTCCTGCACTCATTATCCGTTCGTTATATACAGCCGTATAATGAGCGACAACAGCATCTGGGGCAGAAGCGAAATCGAGGCGGTATTGCCGCTCATCGATGCCGCCGACAGGCAGCTTGCTTTCGCACAGCTCAATACTGCGTTTTTTGCAAACGACATTCTGCTCTATGAGGAAAATGCTTTCGCGCCCGACAGCTATCCGCAGAATCATCCCGGCGCTGTCTGGAAGCTTCGCCCGGGCATGATAGACAAGGTTTCCCGCCTCGGCGGGCTTGCTGGCGACAGCACCGTCCACTACGAGATAGCGGACAAATACCGCGCGCTGATGAAAGAAGCCCTCGGAAACTACGATTTCATGCAGGGCGACAGCGCAACGCAGGTCACGACGGCGACAGGGCTCGCGCTCCTCAGCGATTTCGCCGGCAAGCGCGTAGCCGCAAAGCAGGTATGCAAAAAGGCGGGCTTTTCACGGCTCTACCGACTGCTCGACTATTTTGCACTTGAGGTTTACAGCCACGAGCGGCTCGCGGCTATCGGCACGGGTTGCGAGGGAGCCTTCGAAAGATGCGACCACTGCATGGCTCTTCTCGGATACATCCCGACGGTGGATGTAAAGATAAATATCGGCGACGGACTGGAAAATTCGCGCTCGTTTACGATATCGGCGATTTCCGAGCTGATGAAAACCGAAATAACGGAAGAAAACTACCCGATAGTCCGCGCGTATATCGAGTCGCTCGGCATACCCTACGGCGCCGAAATATGCGAAAAGCTCGATGAGAGATTTGCAAAAGCAGGAGAGGAGAAAGAAGCATGAACGAAAACGAAATGAAAACAGAAAACAGTGCCGAGGCGCTTGCCTTGGCTGATATAAACGAGGAAAAATCGCCTGCCTTCGAGGCTGAAAACGGTGTGAAATCCGCAGACTTCGCAGAGGCGAGCAAAGTAGCTGATGACGCGGAGAATAATCCCGATGATAATGCTGTTTCCGCAGCGGAAGAAAAAGAAAAAGCAGGCGAGCCGACCGCCGACGCGGCGCAAGCCGCGCGGGAAGAATCCGCGCACGAAAATTCCGATGGCTGCGGCGAGGTGACGGAGATGAAGCCTTTTGTCCCCGCGGAAGTGAAACCTGCGAGATTTGTATCTCCCGCGGAAGCATGGAGCTGCGGAACAGGCATGACGGGTTCTTTTTCATCCGACCCGGCGAAAGCCGAATCGGATGAAAAAGACGACGGAGAAAGCACCGTCGAGTCCGATGCCGACTCTGCCGCAAAGTCTGATGGGAATGACTTCAAATCCGCAATCGGAACAGACGGCGCGGACAGCTGCGACGATGAGTTTTTCAACGGCGGCTCTGCCGTCGGCAATGATGTTGGCGGAGACGGTGAAGCAGATGGCTTCGGCGATGATGACGGCTATGACGGCGGAGAAGCGACGGACGAAAGCGTGCGCTTCGGCGAGCCGTCGGAGAATACGGCACCTCTCACGGAAGAGGAAACGCGCACTGTCGTGACAAATCCGATGTTTGCGCTTTTTGCGAGAGGTAAGAGCCAGCCCTTTGACGAGATATGCCGCGACTTTATAAAAATGACGGCGGGAGCGCGAAATGCGGGCAGCCGCAGAATGGTGACTCCGGCGGGTTCATCCGCCGTGAACAGAGATGTCGCCCTCTCGGACAGACAGCGCAAACTGGCGCGCGAATACGGCATGTCCTACAGGGAATACTACGAGCTCATCAACGGCATACCGACAAAATTATACAAATGAATAATATAAAAATACAAATGTATAAAATCAAATAACAAAAGTATAAAACCAAATAACAACTGTATAAAACATAAAATAAGAAAGGAAACATATAATAAATGAATGATATTTACACATGGTCAAGTGACCTCTATCCTATAGTAAAGAAAAGCTTTGACGAAAGATACAACTCCAGAATGAACATTATCGGCAGTGTCGCCGGCATCGTAAAGCAGGACTCGCTCGAGTATTCCACACAGAATATAGGTGGATACGGCGCACTCCAGAAGTATACTAACAATACTCTCACCTATGCCGACACGACAGGCACATTCGAGACAAAAATAAAGCCCGATGAGCATACGCTTGCTCTGCCGGTTTCTTTCAAGAGCATCAAAAACAATTCTGTCGAGGAGGCAAGAAAAATAGGCATACGCCTTGCGGATTCCGCCTATATGACGGTGCTCAGCGCATTCTATAAATTTTTCTCGACGGCGAGAACCACAAGCTGCTACGACGGCGTATCCGTCGCAAATTCCAACCACCTCGTAAAGAAAGGCGGCACCACAAAATTTTCCAACATCATGACAGCGGCGCTTTCTCTCGATGCCATCTGCGATGTGCAGGAGCAGGCAAACGCCTTTGTGACGGCGGACGGTCTGCCTTTCCTCTCAAACTTCGACCTGCTTCTCGTAAGCCCCGAACTTGAGGAAAAGGCGAAATCCATATGCGGTGCCGACGCCCGCGTATGCCCTCAGTCGAATCCCGAGACAGGACTCGGCGCAAACCCCGCATACGGCATGAGATACATGGTAATAGGCGGCGCTTCCACGAAGTTTGCCGCTACAGAATGGGCTGTCGCCGACAGCACTCTCCTCCGCGAGGTATTCAAGCTCGTCTATATAACCGAACCTACCGTGCTTGTTTCTCCCAGAGAAAACCCGCTTGTATGCGATTATATCGCATATGTGGACTTTGCTTTCGGTATCTCCGATGTGAGACCTATCATCTTTGCCAAGCCCGCGCCTGCAAGCGGAGAGAGCGATTGATAACCGAAAATCTGTCTTTTTTGAAATTGCCGCACCGCTCCATGCGGTGCGGCGAAAGGAGGTTATATGACTTTAGCAACTATATGCGACAAGATAGGTTTTCTTCTCGAAACCGATATTTTTGCGCCCTGCGTCGATGCGGCGGGCGAAGAGAGCAAGCTTGATGCCGCCATGATAAAAAGCATAGATATGGCACTGCGCAAAATCGCGCGCGACACGAAATGTCTGCGCATGGAAGCGACGCTGACTTTCACTGCGGGAAGCGACGGAAAATTCAGCGTCGAAATGCCGGACGGTCTTTTTGCCATAGAGAGCGGAGACGGCATATATGCCTGCGACGGCAGGCTTTTTTCGGACAGGACGGGAACTTATACTTTTGTATATTATGCATATCCGACCGCGGTAACGGGCGATACGGCGAGCACATACGAGCCTGAGCTTGACGACTATGCCTGCGATGCCGCAGCATATGCCGCGGCGGCTGAATTATGCGGCAGGCTCTATCCCGGCGACAATGCGCGATATATGCGCCTGATGACGGAATATGACGACAGGATGGTGCGTCTCTATGAAAAGAGCATAAAAAATACGCTCGGTTCTCTTTTTTCAGCCGGCAGAGGAGTGATTCGCACATGAGCAAAAACGGGAAATTCATATCGGAAAAATACGCTGTTTTCGAGAATGCGGAAAATGCCGTGCATACTTTCACTCTCGGCGATTTTGACGGCGGTGTCCGTTTCTGCCGAAATGCCGGTTCCGATGCCTCTGTGCTTACGCTGAATATGATAGGCGACAGCGGCAGGCTCTGCTCGCTCGCGGAGCCATACGCCGCCACGCTCGATACCGAGACCGCACAGGTATTCACGGCGCTCGGCAGTACCGTAGTCCGAAAGCATTGCCGCGGCGACGGCGCAGACCTGCTGTTATTTGGCAAAAGCATCGTCATCCGCTTGGCTTCGGGTGTTTTCAAGGCTTACAGAGATAAGCTCTCGGGCACGGCAAATGCGGTATTTTTCCGCGAGGGTATCTTTTATGTGACCGACGGGAACATTCTTTATAAAGTGTCCGCGTATGACGGCGGGATTACCGAGGCTTCGCCGAAGATTCCTGTTCTTTATAACGATGTCGATGCCGACGGAACCGCGCTCGGCTCGCCTGACGAGGCGATAAACATTTTCACCGATGAGGTCGCATTCAAATACAAGACAACGGCGAAAACATATTTCAATACGCCGTGGAATGTGGCTGTCGACGGGAGCAGTATAAGGGTGAAAAATCCGAGCGGAGCATTTCTTTCGACTTCCGACTACACCGTGACGACATCAAATACCGGCTACCGCGTGACGCTGAATACCGCCGCGACGACGGGCGGCTATACGCTTTATTGCAGGCTGGCGGCTGGGAGCAAGAGCTTTTCGCTCTATACGCTCAATGCCGCGAGAGCCGTATTCTGCAATATGAATCCGTATCTTATCGAAAATATATCGGAAACTTCATACGACACGGTGCTTTGCGGCTACGGCGTGCCGTCAGAGCCGAGAACGATTTATTTCTATAAGCTGAATACATCCGCGCTCTATCTCCCGTGCGACGGCATGACGAGCAAAAATCTGCCGTATAAAATCAGCGGGATTCTGCCGTATTACGGCGGTTATCTCGCGTTGACGGAATATGCCGTATACAGGCTCGACATAAGCGCGGGCGGCACGGCAGGGGAGAGCAAGGCGACACTGCTGAAAAGCGATTTCGGCTGCGATATGCCGGGGAGCGCCGTCGCTTTCGACGACAAAATAATCTTCGGAAACTCGAAGCGCGGCATTTTCTGCTTCGACAGATACGGCATCGGCGAGCGCGATACAAACAGGAAAATATCGGAGAATATCGAGTGGGGTGATTACGGATTTTTCTCATGCACGGAGACGGAACGCAAAACCGCCAAGGCGGATTTCTGCGGCGGGCTGTATGTTCTGGCGGTCGGCGCAAAGACATATATCTGGAATTATTTTGCCCATGCGCCCTCCACAACCTCGGACTCCGAGAAAAACGAAAAGGCGCACATCTGGTATCTGCGCACGGACATGAGCGCACGCGAAATTTTATGCTCGGCGGGCGATGAGATAAACTACATCCCGACGGTCGGCTCGACTCCGATGATTGCTTCCATGAGGCATGATTCTGAGAGCGCATCAAGCAACTTATATAGCAGTATAACAACCGATTTGTCCGCATCGGGCAAGGAAAAAGTGGTCACGGGCATTCGCATATATGCGCGCTCGTCGGGAAGCTTCACGCTGACGCTTCGCTATGACGGCGTGTCGTCGCCCGATGTTTATACGGCGGAAAATACGGGTGGCTACGGTACGATAAAAAGCTATCTCATCCGACCTTTTCGCCGGAGATTCAACTATTTTTCCATCGAGATTTCTTCCGAAAATCCCATTGTGATAGACAGGGTGATGATAGATTATATTGCCGTTAAATAGGTTGACACGAAGCGAAAAAAATGATAGAATATCTCCGAAAGCAAATCGGAGGTTTCTGATATGGCAAAATATTATATTGATTTAAACTGCGGGAGCGACGAAAACGACGGGATTTGCGCAGATAAACCGAAAAAGACCCCTGCCGCGGTCAAGTCGGGGCAGGGGATAAAGCCTATATAAAGAGAAGCGGCTGTGACGCTTCGGATGTGCGCGAATATTTCGGTCTGTAAACCAAAAGCCGTCGGGATTACCCGACGGTTTTTGCGTCTATTTATATTGAGGTATGCCGTCCCATGCCTTGCCGTCCCATTCAAAGAAAAGCTCGGCATATTTATCCTCGAAAAACATGGGGAGGTAATATTTGAAATTCATCGAGAGATTCGGCGCGCTTTGCAGAGCCTCGCGCGATATCCAGAAGCATCTGCCCTCGTGAGTCGGTTTGCAGAGCTCTCCGCTGTATACTTTCGTGCGGAAAAGAAACTCGAGATATCGCTCGCCGCTTTTCGCCGCCCAGTGTACTATGCCGCATGGCTCGAGCGCGGAGATGTCAAGTCCTGTTTCCTCCTTTGCCTCGCGCACGGCGCTTTCGTATATGCTCTCGCCAGCCTGAACCTTGCCGCCGGGGAATGTAATGCCGCCCCAGTCGGGATGGATTTTATCGAGCGCGAGAACCTCGCCGCTGTCGTTATATATCATCACCATATTGACGATTTTTACTTTTGCTTCGCTCATAGTTTCACCTTATATACAACTGTATATTACGGAAAAGCCTTGCTACAGCAAGGCTTTTCCGTAATGTGAGATTTTATTATTTGCTTCTTGTGAGGTTTTCTTCGCTTGCTTTTGCGATGAAATCGTCGAGAGACATAACGGTGGTCTTGCCGTCGCGGTCACGAACGGCGACAGTGCCGTTTTCGACTTCCTTATCGCCGAGCACGAGCATATAAGGCACCTTTTCAAGCTGAGCCTGGCGTATCTTATAGTTGGCACTCTCGCTGCGCAGATCTGTCTCTGTACGGAGCTTTGCCTTGCGCAGAGCATCGCTTACTTCCTTGGCATAGCCTGCGGCGCGGTCGGTGATGGTGATTATCTTCGCCTGAATCGGAGAGAGCCAGAGCGGGAATTTGCCGCCGAAATGCTCTATGATAACGCCGATGAAGCGTTCTACCGAGCCGAATACAACGCGGTGAATCATAACAGGGCAGTGCTTCTCGCCGTCGGCACCCGTATATTCGAGACCGAATCTGCCGGGGAGCTGATAGTCAAGCTGGATGGTGCCGCACTGCCATGTTCTTCCGAGGCTGTCCTGAATATGGAAGTCAAGCTTCGGTCCGTAGAATGCGCCGTCACCTTCGTTTACGATATATGACTTGCCGATGCTCGTGATGGCATCTGCCAGAGCGTCGGTTGCGATTTTCCAGTCCTCCTCGGAGCCGATATGGTCCTCGGGCATTGTGGAAAGCTCTATCTTATAGGGCAGACCGAAGAGGGAATATACCTCATCGAAAAGCTGGGCTATGCGGACAACCTCGTCCTTTATCTGCTCGGGAGCAAGGAGTATATGTGCATCATCCTGCGTGAAGCAACGCACGCGGAAAAGCCCGTGGAGCGCACCGGAAAGCTCATGGCGATGTACTCTGCCGAGTTCGCCGTAGCGGATGGGGAGTTCCTTATATGAATGAGGCTCCAGCTGATAAACGAGAATACTGCCGGGGCAGTTCATCGGCTTTATCGCAAAATCCTCGCCGTCGATGACGGTGGTATACATATTTTCCTTATAATGGTCCCAGTGTCCCGAGGTTTCCCAGAGAGTGCGGCGCATGATCTGCGGCGTGGATATCTCGTCGTAGCCCCATTTGCTGTGAACCTCATGCCAGTAGTCGATGAGGGTATTGCGCAGGAGCATACCTTTCGGGAGGAAGAAAGGCATACCGGGTGCTTCGTCGCGGAGAGCGAAAAGTCCCAGCTCCTTGCCGAGCTTTCTGTGGTCGCGCTTCTTTGCCTCTTCTATGCGGGTGAGATATTCTTCCAGCTCCTCTTTCTTTGCGAAAGCCGTGCCGTAGATGCGGACGAGCATCTTGTTTTTCTCATTGCCGCGCCAGTATGCGCCCGCAACGCTCGTAAGCTTGAATGCCTTGACGGCGGAGGTATAAGTCACATGAGGGCCTGCGCAGAGGTCTGTGAAATCGCCCTGGCGGAAGAAGCTTATCGTGGCGTCCTCGGGCAGGTCGTTTATCAGCTCTGTCTTGTAGGGCTCGCCCATTTCTTCGGTAAGCTTCAGCGCCTCTTCGCGGGGAAGAGTGAAGCGCTCGAGCTTGATATTTTCCTTTACTATTTTCTTCATTTCGGCTTCGATTTTCGATAGGTCGTCCTCGGTGAAGGGGGTTTCGCGGTCGAAATCGTAATAGAAGCCGTCGGCGATGGCGGGACCTATCGCGAGCTTCGTGTCGGGATAGAGGTGCTTTACTGCCTGCGCGAGAATATGCGACGCGGTGTGGCGGAGGGCATGTCTGCCGAGCTCTTCTTCGAAAGTGCTCTCAACGATGCTTCCGTTCTGGTCAATGATTTTCATGATTTTTTCTTCCTTTCGATAAAAAATAAAACCCCATTGCAGATAATGCAATGAGGTGCTTTTGATAACACGGTTCCACTCAAGGTTTAACTCTTGCCTGCGATAACGGGCAGTGCCGACACGCCATTTCCTGCGTGCGCCATAGAAAGGGTGGTAACAGAAACGATACTGCAAGCCGCTCGCAGCAAGTGCGGCTCTCTCTGGGGCAGCATAGCGAAGAGTTTTGTCCCTCTCGGCTTTCATTATAAAAATATAATACGCCAAAAACTGCGATTTGTCAAGAGAAAAACGCGGATTTTTATCAAAAATATTTTTATACAGATGTATTTTTGCCTGAAATATAAAAAATACAACCGTATAATTTACAGAAAACTGCATTTTAAGGACAAAATTTGGATTAAAATACAATATATGGAGCAAAAACGGCATTTTTTATTGACAAGAACGAAAAATCCGTGTATAATACAATACAAAGGATGTGAGAGCATGATTATTTTACAGAACGGCGTGATATCAGTCGGCATAGAGCCCTACGGGGCGGAGCTTTCGAGTATCAAAAATCTGCGAACGAACAGGGAATTCATCTGGTCGGGAGACAGCACCTACTGGAGCGGGCAGTCGCCTATTCTTTTTCCGATAGTCGGCAGGCTTTTCGGCGACAGCTTTGAATACGGCGGTGAAAAATACTATCTCCCCAAGCACGGATTCGCGAGAAAGAGCAATTTTGATATAGTGCGCACAGAGGAGACCGAGGCGCAGTTCCGTCTTTGCTCAAGCGCGGATACAAAGCGCGTTTACCCTTTTGATTTTCAGCTTGATGTCGGCTTTTCCATCGAGGGAAAGGCACTGAATGTTACTTACATGGTGAAAAATACGGGCGATACCGCCATGTTCTTTTCCATCGGTGCTCATCCCGCTTTCAACTGCAAGATGGGCGATTTTATCAAGTTTGACGAGTATGAAACTCTGGAGACATATACTTTCGACACAAGCTCCTTCCGCACGGGAACAAAGCCTTTTATGGAGCGCAGGAAAAATATAGAGATAACAGAGCATCTTTTTGATAACGATGCGCTTGTTTTCAGCGGCATGAAAAGCCGCGGACTGGAGATAATATCAAGGGGCGGCAGCAGGATTGTCCGCGTGGATTACGGTAATGCGCCCTATCTCGGCATATGGGCAAAGCCCGGTGCGCCTTTTGTCTGCATCGAGCCGTGGTTCGGCATAAACGATACGCCCGAGGTCAGCGGAAATATTTCCGAAAAAGACGGAATATTGGCGCTCGAAGCGGGCTCGGAATTTGAATACACCTACAAAATCACGGTGGCGTAAAAAAATGAAATTATGAATCGGCGTGTCGCATCTGCGGCACGCCGATTTTGGTTTGGCAGGGAAGTTTGTTTTTGCTGTCAGCGGAGAGGCACCGAGAAAATCGCTTCACGATTCATATTTATATAAGCAAAAAATCCTCCTTATTTATATAAGCAAAAAAATCCTCCTTTGATATTCCGATTCCGAAATATCAAAGGAGGATTCAGGCGACAGCCTGACTGTCATTTCATTATCACTGCGGCGAGCGCATTCACGCTGCCGTCGGCAAAGGTGCTTTTGACGGTATATTTCTCCCCGTCAAAAGAATAACTGAGCGAAAGCTCCTCGCCGAGCTTTGCCTCATGCAGATATGATATGCAAAAGGCGGAGACGCGCTCTGCCGAGAAATCCGGCACGGCTGAGAGAAGCATATCGGCATACCATGTATTGTTCATATGACTGTTTCTGTCGATGAAGCTGTATGGCACGGTGAATTTTCCCGCAGCCGTCATTTCCTCTGTTTTCACAGGCTTTATCCTGCTGTCAAAGGTGGTGGCGGAGGATCTTTCCTCTGCGTCAAATGTATGTCCGAGCTCGTCAACGCGCACAAAAGAGCGGTCGCTTATGCGCACGAGCGCAAACTGCGCATGTGCGAGCGCAACAAGCTCCCCGCCACGGCGAACCTCGTAAGTACGCCCGAATTTTACCCCGTGCGAAATCTCCGCAAAGGTAGTGACCTCGATTTCCTCTTCCATATATATCGGTTTATAAATATCGACATTCATGGCGCTGAGAATAAAGGCGGTATCGCGGCGGCGAAGCTCATCTTCGGTGAGCCCATAGTTTACGGCGAGCTGTTCGTTTGAGGCGGTATGCAGATATTTCAGCAGACCTGCGGGTCGGATGGCCCGCATACTGTCTGCATCGTGCATATCGGTGATTATTGTTTTATGCCACTTCATTTTCGCGTGCTATTATGCCTTGCCGTTGGAGCCGAGAACATCAACCATCTTGTGTGTGACCATCTTCTTTACTTCGTCGCGTGCAACAGAGAGATATGTGCGCGGGTCGAAAACGGAGGGATCGTTTGCGAGAACACGGCGGATAGCGGCTGTCATGGCGAGACGGATATCGGAGTCGATATTTATCTTGCAGACTGCCATCTGAGCTGCATGACGGAGCTCATCCTCGGGGATACCGATAGCATCGGGAAGCTTGCCGCCGAGAGCGTTGATTTCCTTTACATATTCCTGCGGAACGGAAGAAGCGCCGTGCAGAACTATCGGGAAGCCGGGAAGTCTCTTGGAGATTTCCTCGAGAATATCGAAACGGAGCGGAGGCGGAACAAGGATGCCGTCGGCATTTCTTGTGCACTGCTCGGGTGTGAACTTATATGCGCCGTGGCTTGTGCCGATAGCGATTGCGAGCGAGTCAACGCCTGTTCTTGTTACGAACTCCTCAACCTCTTCGGGGCGTGTATAGGAAGAATCTTCTGCCGCAACATGAACATCATCCTCGATGCCTGCGAGCTTGCCGAGCTCACCCTCTACGACAACGCCGTGTGCATGAGCATATTCGACAACTTTCTTTGTGAGGGCGATATTGTCCTCGAAAGAATGCTTGGAGCCGTCTATCATGACGGAAGAGAAGCCGCCGTCGATGCACGCCTTGCAGATATCGAAATCTGCGCCGTGGTCGAGATGGAGAGCGAAGTCAACGCCGCTGTCCTCAGCTGCCGCATGAGCGAGAGCCATGAGATAAGCGTGCTTTGCATACTTGCGTGCGCCGGCGGAAACCTGAAGTATGACAGGAGATTTCTGCTCTGCCGCAGCCTCGGTGATAGCCTGAACTATCTCCATATTGTTGATGTTGAAGGCGCCTACGGCATAGCCGCCCTCATAAGCCTTTTTGAACATTTCCTTTGTTGTTACTATAGCCATTTTCTAAACCTCTTTCCCGCGGGAGCGGCGTTTCTTCCGTAAACCCGCGAAATAAAATTTTTATCGTCCTTTATTTTATACTATTTTCGCGTTTTTTGCAACAGATTTTTGAAAATTTTTGAAAATATAGGATTTTTTCATAAAAACCCTTTACAATCGGGAAAAACTATGGTATAATTCTAACCGTATGCGGTCGCCTGCTTGGTTTGCGGATATAAGGCTTTTTACAAGCGCTTCACCCGCCGCTTGCTCTGCTGTGCGATTTCTGCATAAAATAATTTTTATGAGGTGAAAATCATGCTTGACAAAGAAGCAAAACAGGGCGTTATCGCCGAGTACAAAACCCATGAGACAGACACAGGCTCTCCCGAGGTTCAGATTGCCATTCTCACAACGAGAATCAACGAACTCACAGAGCATATGAAGAAGAATCCCCATGACCGTCACAGCGGCAGAGGACTTCTCAAAATGGTAGGTAAGAGAAGAAACCTTCTCGGTTATCTCCAGAAAAAGGATATCGAGCGCTATCGTGCGATAGTAAAGAAGCTCGGTCTCAGAAAGTAATTTTGCGGCAGGGGCGCGTTTTTTGCAAACGCGTCCCTGCAGTGTTTGTCCGAGTCGGTTTTTCAGATTGAATTATCCCGCAAAATTCCGTTTTGTCTTGTATAGCAGTTAATAAAGAGCCCGAATGCGGCAGCTTTCCGGCTTTTCATTAAGTGCTAAACAGGTCGGGCGTTTTTTGCGGATAAGAAATAAAAAATTTTATTTTCAGGAGGCAAAAAATGCAGAAAGTATTTGAAAATTACAAAGTATTCGAGTATAACTACGCCGGCAGACCTCTCAAGGTCGAGGTCGGTAAGGTTGCCGGTCTTGCAAACGGCTCTTGCATGATAAGCTACGGTGAGACAGTTGTTCTTGCCTGCGCTACCGCAAGCGCAAAGCCGAGAGACGGCATCGACTTTCTCCCGCTTTCCGTCGACTATGACGAAAAGCTCTATTCGGTAGGTAAAATCCCCGGCGGATTCCTTCGCCGCGAGGGCAAGCCGTCCGAAAAGGCTATACTCACAAGCCGTGTTATCGACCGTCCCGTCCGTCCTCTCTTCCCGAAGGACCTGCGCAACGATGTCGCTCTCACTCTGACGGTTATGTCCGTTGATCCCGACTGCTCACCCGAGATCACAGCTATGATAGGCGCATCCATCGCGCTTTCCATCTCCGATATTCCGTGGAACGGACCTATCGGCGGCGCTTTTGTCGGTCTTGTTGACGGCGAGATTGTCATCAACCCCACGGCAGAACAGCGCAAGGTAAGCGACCTTGAACTTACCGTAGCGGCAAGCGAAAAGAAAGTCGTCATGATCGAAGCGGGTGCCCGCGAGGTTGACGACGACACGATGTTCAATGCCATCATGAAGGCGCACGAAGAGATAAAGAAGCTTCTCGTTTTCATAAACGAGATAATTGCCACAGTCGGCAAGCCGAAATTTGAATATCCCTCTTGCGAGCTTGACCATGATATGTTTGATGAGATTTTCGCATATTGCGAGGCGGCTGTCATGGAAGCTCTCGATACAGACGACAAGACAGTACGTGATGCAAAGATGCAGCCTATAATGGACGATATCCTCGAGAAATTCTCCGAGAAATACGAGGGTCTTGATGTGATGCTCCCCGAGCTTATCTACAAGATTCAGAAGAAGATTGTCCGCCGCTGGCTCCTCAATGACAAGAAGCGTGTGGACGGCAGAAGAATGGACGAAATCCGTCCTCTTGATGCCGAGGTTGCACTCCTGCCGAGAACACACGGTTCGGGACTCTTTACCCGCGGTCAGACACAGGTTCTCACTGTGGCTACACTCGGTCCGCTCTCCGACAGCCAGATGCTCGAGGGACTGGATGACGAAACTTCCAAGAGATATATGCACCACTACAATATGCCAGGCTATTCCACAGGCGAAGCAAAATCCCTGCGCAGCCCCGGCAGAAGAGAAATCGGTCACGGTGCGCTCGCAGAGCGTTCGCTCGTTCCCGTGCTTCCTTCCGTTGAGGAATTCCCCTATGCAATGCGTCTCGTTTCCGAGGTCGTAAGCTCAAATGGCTCTACCTCGCAGGCTTCCGTCTGCGGCTCCACACTCGCACTCATGGATGCGGGCGTTCCGATAAAGGCTCCTGTAGCCGGTATTTCCTGCGGTCTTATCACAGCAGAGGACGGCTCTTGGGATACGATGATTGATATCCAGGGTCTCGAAGATTTCTACGGCGATATGGACTTCAAGGTTGCCGGCACACACAAGGGTATCACCTCCATTCAGATGGATCTGAAGATTGACGGTCTTACACCCGAGATTATCAAGCAGGCTTTCGCTCAGACTCACAAGGGCAGAGATTATATCATAGATGAAGTTATCCTCAAGGCTATTCCCGCTCCCAGAGAGGAAATGAGCAAGTATGCTCCCAAGATGATAACAATGAAGATAAATCCCGATAAGATTCGTGATGTCATCGGTTCCGGCGGCAAGATAATCCAGAAGATTGTTGCCGAGACAGGCGCTAAGATTGATATCGAGGATGACGGCACAGTTTATATTCTCGCGGTTGACCAGCAGTCCGCAAAGGATGCCAAGGCTATCATCGATGCCATCGTATTCGAGCCTGTAGAGGGTTGCTGCTACAACGGCACCGTAACAAGAATCATCCCGATAGGCGCTTTTGTTGAGATTGCTCCCGGAAAGGAAGGTCTTGTCCACATTTCCAAGCTTGCAAACAAGCGCGTTGAGACTGTTGAGGATGTTGTCAGCGTAGGCGACAATGTAACAGTCAAGTTCCTCGGAACAGACGAAAAGGGCAGACTCAATCTCTCCATGAAAGACGCTCTTCCACAGTAATCGATATGTATAATAGAAGCGCGGAAAAACCAAACGGTTTTTCCCCGCGCTTTTGCGTTGACTGCTTTTTCTCATGAAAACACCGAGAAAAGCGCATTCACGAGCATACAGGCGAGCGCGCCGAAAAGAGTCGGCAGGACGGCGGCAATAAGCATCCAGCGCGTACTGCCCGTTTCCTTTTTCACGGAGATAAGCGTGGTGGAGCAGGGAAAATGCGCCATGGAAAATATCAGAAAGCAAAGCGCGGTTTTTATGCTCCAGCCGTTTGCCGTGAGTATGGTGCCGACCTCGGTTATCGCTCCCGCTTCCGTCAGCACATTTCCCGAGGTATAAGCCATGAGGATTATCGGCAGGACAATTTCATTTGCGGGAAGTCCGAGCAGAAAAGCCGCAAGGATAACGCCGTCCATGCCGCAGAGAGCGGCAAGCGGTTCGAGGAAAAGGCAGATATGCGAGAGCAGAGTGACACCGCCGAGGGTGATATTTGCGAGAAGCCAGATAAGAAGCCCTGCGGGCACGGCTATCATCACGGCTCTGCCGAGAACGAAAACCGTTCTGTCCAGCATGGAGCGTACTATCACGCGCGGAATATTCGGCTTGCGGTACGGCGGCATCTCGAGAATAAAAGATGACGGTTTGCCATGCAGGATGGTCGACGAGAGAAGCCTTGACGCGATGAGCGTGAATATCACGCCGAGCAGTATCACCGCGGCGAGAATGAGCGCGCAAACGACGGACGGAAGTCCCGTGCCTGCCGAGAAAAACACGGTTATAACCGTTACAAGAGCGGGGAAGCGCCCGTTACATGGCATGAAAGCGTTTGTGAGTATGGCGATGAGGCGCTCCTTTTCCGAATCGATTATTCTCGCTCCGATAACACCCGCCGCATTACAACCAAGCCCCATGCACATGGTAAGCGACTGCTTGCCGCAGGAGCCGCAGGCGGCAAAGCACCTGTCAAGATTATATGCTATCCTCGGCAGATAACCGATATCTTCAAGCAGAGTGAAAAGCGGGAAGAATATCGCCATCGGCGGTAGCATGACGGCGACTATCCACGCAAGCGTTCGGTATATGCCGAAGATGAGCATGCTGATGAGCCATTCCGCCGCGCCGACAGCTGTCAGTGCGCGGTGCAGTACTCCCTCAAATTTGCCGAAGAGAGATGAAAGCGCCTCGGATGGGTAGTTTGCGCCGACTATGGTTATCCAGAAGATGACGGCAAGCAACATAGCCATCGCGGCAAAGCCCGTGAATCTGCCGCAGAGTATCCTGTCGGCACGCGATGAAGCCGAGCTTTCTTTGCCTGAGCGTTTTACCGTACGCCTGCAGATTGCCGCCGCATATTCGGAAATGGTATGTACCGCCTCGGCGTTTATCGCCTCGCTGTCGAGTCCTATACCGCGCAGTCGCTCCTTTTCCGCATTCAATGCCGCCTCGTCTGTCACGCGGTATTCGTCATGCACAAGCAGAAAATCGGCGTCGTCCTCGAGCAGGCGCAGAGCGAAGAAGCGCTCTTTCCCGACGGGCGCTTTTATTATGGGAAGAAGATTTGCTATCGCTTTTTCCAGTTCGTCGGTATAGCGCAGGGAAATGCCCGATTGGGGGTTTTCCGCCGCCTCATGAATGCGCGGCGCGATGGCGTCAACGCCGATTCCTTTGCCTGCGCTTGTGCCGACTGTAGGAATGCCGAGCAGGCGCTCGAGCGCGGCGATATCGGGTATAATGCCGTTTGCTTTCGCTTCGTCGAGCAGGTTCACACAGAGCAGAATATGCGGCGTTATTTCCGAAATCTGAATGAGCAGATTGAGATTTCTTTGCAGGCGGGAAGCGTCGCAGACTACGATGACCGCCTCGGCATCGCCGAAGCAGATGAAATCACGCGCGGCGGCTTCCTCCTCGGAATTTGCCGACAGGGAATAGCACCCGGGCAGGTCGACAAGCGTACAGCCCGCATCGCGGCAGTAGCCTGCGGCAAGCCCGACGGTTTTGCCCGTCCAGTTTCCCGTGTGCTGCTTCAGCCCCGTGAGATGATTAAAAATCGTGCTTTTGCCTACATTCGGATTGCCTGCGAGCGCGACTCTCCTGCCACAAAATTCCGTTTTATTCGTTAAGCTTTTTCCCGTAGAGCTGCCTGTCAGTCCCATTTTCATCCTCCGTCAGTAAAATTTTGCATGCGTCCTGCCGTCGCAGAGCAATGATTGTGCCGAGTATCTTATATGCACATGGGTCGCCGAGCGGGCTGATGCCTGTTTTTTCAACGGCAGTGCCGCGCGAAAAACCGAGATCCATAAGCCGCCGCAGGAGTGCACCTTTTTCATTTATATCATATATTATACCTGCCGAACCTATCGGAAGCTCGGCAAGAGTTTTTGCATTGTTTTGTCTTTTTGTCATTTCTGTAGTTGCCTCCTGTGATAATATATGCGGTGGCGTATGTGCCGTGAAAGGCATGGCGAAAGGCAATATCCGCGTTTTATAGCGAAATATGTCTTTTTATACTGCAACGGATATGATTTCGGGCGGCAGGGAAGCGAAAATTATTTTTCGCTTTTGATAAAATGCTTGACAATGAAGCGGTATTTATGATATACTGTACGGGCAATGAAAATATTGGGGTGTAGCCAAGCGGTAAGGCACGGGACTTTGACTCCCGCATTCGTCGGTCCGAATCCGGCCACCCCAGCCATGATGACAAGTCAATTTAGATCCGAACGAGAAAAAACGAGAAAACGGGAGATTTCGAGAGATTTCTCCCGTTTTTTCGACCCTGCATTTTTTCGAAATTTTGTAGATGCATTTCGGGCATTTCGGGTCTGTAGCCGGATTCGAACCGCCACACACTTTCCGAAGCCTTTCAAAAATCCTTCCCATTCAAAATTTTTTACAAACCCATAGATGCAACGGTCTTATGGACAGATTTGAACTTGTAAAACGCTTGAAATGTCTACCAAAGTGTGGTATAATAAAGTGTATTCAAATGAAAGGAGGTAAAAATATGGACTTTAAGCTCCTCATTCGAAGATTTTTCGCATTTGTAATTGACTGGAATATTATGTTTGGTGTTGCTGTGGCACTTATGTTCTATTGCCCCGGGAGCAATCCTGAATATCTGCTTTATCCGAGCATCAAGATGCTTACCTCTGCGGGATTCCTATTGGGACTTATATGGTTGCCCCTTTACTGCTTATTCAAAGATTGCTTATTTGGAAGAAGGAGTTTGGGCAAACTGATCTGCGGTTTGATGATTCAAAATTCCGAAACAGGGGGAAAAGCATCTTTCGGCCGTTTGATTTTGAGAAACATTACATACGCGATCGTGCAGATTGAAGGAATTGTCGTTTTAGTTAATAAAGGTAAACGATTGGGTGATTCTATCGCTAAAACGCAGGTAGTGAGAAACATTAAGAATACATAGATTTGTTTACAGGCATGGTTCTGCAAGCCCGGAAGATCGCGGTCACTTGCAGCGCGCCTGAATTGACCTGTAGACACATGATGCGTGTCTGATTTAGATGCAGGCACGAAAAAACGAGAAAAGCGGAGATTTCGAGAGATTTCTCCCGTTTTTTTCGACTCTGAAGTTTTTCGAAATTTTGTAGATGCATTTCGAGCTTTTCGGCTCTGTAGACAGATTCGAACCGGCGAAATGCATGTTTTGATATAGATTCCCCACAGCAGCAAATCCGTGGACAGATTCGAACCGCCACACACTTTCCGAAGCCTTTCAAAAAACTTCTCGTTCAAAAAATATTTACAAAGCTGTAGATGCAACAACGCTTTGGACAGATTCGGACTACCACGGTTGAAATGTTTCAAAGTTGTGGTATAATAGATAAAAAAGTATGGGATGTTCCCAACAATATGACAAAGGAGAGTATCAAATGAAGAAAAATCATCTTCGTGAAATAGTTGGCGATAAAATACGCTGGCAATATTTTACATGGCCGCTTTTGATATTGTTGTTTTGCATGATTCTTGTTCCTTACTGTATCTTTGTTTTTTCCTTGAGCATGGGGGAATTCAATTTATCAAAGTGGACTTCTGATCTGTTGATTTCCGTCGAGGTGTGTTTGGGCTTTGCAATTCCCTTTATTATCCTATCATTGCTTAACCGACGATATTTTGGTAAAATTATTTGTGTCATAAATGAAGATGGAATACATCATAAAGACGGTTTGACAAAGTGGGACGACATTGTCAAAATAGAATACGAAATTGAATTGCCGGGTGGAGTAGTCAAAAAGGAAAATTTATTTTGTCACTCTGTCATTCACACAAAAAAACAGAGAATAACGCTTATTCATACACCAATATTCTTTATTTCAAAGGTAAAAAAGTATAAACCATCTATTGATGCAGGCGTTTCGAAAAACAGCAAATGGATGATTGGATTCATCATTGTTATGCTCGTTATTGCAGTACCTATCATACCTCTTCTTACATAGAACTCGTTACAAGCATGGCGTTAAAAGCCCGGTATAACTCGGAATCTTTTAACTCCCATCATCGCCAAGGGGGGAGTCTACCCTCTGCAAAATCAGTGTGCATCTAAATCAGCCAAACATCACAAAACTCCCGCGCGTCAGCGCAGGAGTTTTACTTATTACTTCTTCGTTTTTCATTCTTCACTTACACGCGGGAGGTTTGGCGAAGTTAAGTAATAGTGAAGAAGTGGAAGCCACTGCTTCGCGCAAACGGAGTGCTACGCATAAATATTGTTGATTTTCAACCGAAAGTATGGTATAATTATAAAAAAAGTAATGCCGCGAGAAAAAGCAGGCAGGGATATTCTTTCGCGACAGCCAAAAACACCCCATATCAAAACATCGGAGACCGCAACATGAAAATCACATTTTTCAAAAACGAATCGTATTTTCACCCTCGCATATCGTATGCTTGGACGAACGCAGAAAAAGTCGATGTTGATTTTAAATTCCGAAAATTAAGAAAGTATTCTCAGCTTTTGTCTGCGGTTCCTTTGGTGATTTTTTTGGCATTGTCGGAGTCCGGCTCCGATTGGCTGTTTTACATTCTCACCGCCTTCCTTTGCCTCCCTGTTCACGAACTGTGTCACGCGTTGTTTTGCTTGCTTTCGGGAAGAAAAGCAGAGCACATATATTTCTTTCCTTATAAACAAGTTTTTTCTTCCGTGGCGGCATATGTAAAACCTGCTTTTGGCGTATGGAACAAAACGCAAGCTGTTCTGTTCGCTCTATTTCCGACTATTCTGCTGTCATTTGTTCCTGCAATATCAGCTGTTTTTATTTCATCTTTGAGAATATGGCTGCTGTTTCTTTCGATATTTAACCTTTCGATATCATGTTTTGATATTATAGATGCGTGTTGCCTTTTGAAATTGCCGCGGAATTGTCTGTACTTCGGAGATTTTATTCTGACTGCGGCAGAAGCCGACCGTCCCGTTATCATACATCGGCTGTCAGTGACATCAAAGGCGGATAAAATAGAGCATAAATGCTTTCAATTTTACAATAACAAATTGACCGAGATAGATCCGCCGCCCGAATCGTGTGCAGTAAACAGATTAAGAGAAGAATTTGTCAAACAGTTTAATCTCAAATCGACATAAGTCAAGAAAAAACAAGGAGGATAAACCACTATGACACCAAAAGAACAATGCGAAGTACTACTGGACAAATTGCTCCCATTTGCAGAAGAACAGATGAAAAAGCATCGCGAATTTTATCCGTTTGCGGCTGTTATTCTTACGGATGATACCGTGGAATTAACAGGTAACTATGGCGGCGAACATCCGGAATCAAAAGATGTTATCAACGATTTGATTCAAATACACAAACAATTGGCGCATGATGGAAAGATTAAAGCCAGCGGAATTGTTTGGAATGCATCTGTGACTTCCGCAGACGGAAAGCCCTCTGATGCTATCATTATAAGTTTGGAACATAAAGACGATTATTCTGTTATCGTTGGCGAGCCTTATAAAATCGGTCTTTTCAAAAAGGTCACTTTCGGCAGTTTATTTGCAATGGAGGGGAAACACGACATTTTTTGATAATGCATCGGTTATTTCAAAATTTGCGAAAGGGGAAAATATGGTTCCGTATTATCTTGAAAACCATTTGAAAAATATAAGAAAAAGCAAAGACCAAATGACGGCGATACTTGCTTCCTCTGCGGGAAATACAAAACTGGATATATTTTATTACGGAGAAATCATCGTAAGTAAAGGCACGCCTTTTATAACAGATGGAGAATTTCCTTGCCTTATCGTTGCAAAAGACCCGATTTCCGGCGAGGAGTTTACGGTTTTTGACGGGGCAAAGCACGGATATGATGCCATGTTTTGCAATGAATATGCGGATGTTTCGAACCGCAGTCTTGTAAAATATGAAAAATACAGCGGCGAAATCCAAATTCGACTATGGTACTCCATTGATTATGAAGAAGAAAAAGAGCGCTACGATTTTGAGGGGAATAAAGTAAAACTGATGTATGGCTTCATGGATTGGGAAGAGGCAAAATCTATCGGATTTGACTGGATATCGCTGAAGTTTGTGAGCCCGAGAAAAGAATTTTTTGAAATGGAGCTTGCGTAAATCTTATAAAATTATCCGAAAAACAGGAAGAAGAAAAACATGGTCGAATCAAAAATCTATATAGGGCTGAATGATTTTACTTCAAATACACAGCTCTTTGAAAACGAAAAGTATATCAGCGTACTTCGCAAAGTTTGCCATTCATATAAAGTGCCGTTTTCTTTCGGCGTGCAGGAGGGCGGATATATTTACGAAAGCGGAGAATATGCAAAGGAAACATGCTTGGTGCTTACTCTTATTGATGTCGAAAAGTCTGTCGTAAAAGATATTGCGGGGGATCTGTGCGCATTTTTCAATCAGGAGTCCGTTTTGATTACCGAAAACCGGATAGATGCATATTTTATTCGAGAAAGACTGAAATATGACATCAAAGAAGACCGCGACTCTGATTAAGCGGAAGCGGGTGGATGACATGAATATCATAAAGACAAGAGCTTATTATGAGCAGATAAAAGGCAGCGACCTCTGCTCATGCGACTATTGCAGAAATTATATTTCGGAAATAAAATCATCGTATCCCGAGCTTGCGGAGTATTTGTGCGGTTTGGGTATAGATATCGAAAAGCCTTTTGAGACCATGCCGCTTGAACCTGACAAATCGGGATATATCGATTATTTGTGCGCTCAGTATATCGTTTTCGGGAAGCCCGATGATTTCGCGAAAGCGAGAGTAGGCTCTGTCGATGTGTCTATTGCCGAAATGCATCCGTCGACGCAGACAGAAGAGCCGCATTTTGTTATTGAAGCGTACCCTATCCGTTTAAAATGGGTGATGTAGAGAGCGACTTACACTGAGAAGAATATTTGCCAAACTATATAAAAAGCTCGGGAAGGGTAATACC
>CAJKRH010000013.1 GCA_905202255.1 uncultured Ruminococcus sp. | reverse complement strand
AATGCGAATTTTTCGGAAAAAGCCATTGATAAAAGGAAAGCCGGATGATATAATAGTCGTGCAACTGACGCCCCGTTTCTGCGGAAAATGCAGAGAGGCATACATGACGGTGCCGCATAACAGGTGCGGGCGATGATGAAAATCAAAACCGGCAAGGTCTGCAAAAGGAAAGGGACGCGAAGCGATATATTATGAAACGGCGATACTGGAAGAAGGCACATTCGAGTCTCCGCTTCCGGCTTTAAAGCCAAAAACATATCTTGCCGATTCAAACGGACTTGCCCCGGGCTGGCGGTTTGATATACCAGTGCTTGAAAAGCTTGGCAATCCGTCAGCTCCGGCTTCGGCTTCAGCTTCTTCGAATTCCGACTCTGACTCAGATTCTGATTCTGGCACGGGCTCGGGCGAATCAAAACCCGCAGATATATTTTATCTCCTCCATTTCGGCGGCAGCAGTTATCGCATAAAAAATCTCGGGTTTGAAAACAGAAAAACCACTGATTTGTCGATAGAAGCGGTCGATATTACCGTGTGTGAAAGAAGCGCCGCGTTTCTTCTCACTGCAAAAGACGGCACAAAATATTATTTCGATGCCGACGGCAATATCATCTGCTCCGAGGACAGATTCGGCAGAAAAATCAAATATACATTCACTGTTATCGGGGGAAAACCGTATCTTTCATCGATAACGGATGATTTCGGCAGAAGCATTACTGTTACATATACCGGCGGTGCGATCGCCTCTGTAAGTGCGCCGGGAAATGCAACGGTTTCGTTTGCGACAGCAGGCTCCGATTTTTCAAGCCGCACCATAAATTCCATAAGCTATGGCGGCGGAGAAACGACCTCTTTTACATATCTGGAAAATTCAATCGGGAAATCGGCATTATACGGCAGATTCGATGTCGAAACAGCCGAAGAAGAAGTAATCGCGAGCGTGGAAACGGAATATCGCCTGATTTCACAGGTTACATATCCCAACGGCGACAAAACCGAATATGTATATGACACTATATATGCGGAGTGGGGTACGGATGGGCTTGAAGAGCTTTTCGCAATCTCATCGAGAAAAGATACTGTTTCGGACGCAGTCAAAAATCTGTATACTTACACCAACTGCAGCGGCTATTATACAATGCAGGCTCTTTCCGGTATAAGCGCAGAGGAAAGAGATATGTATTGGTCGGGCTTTACTTCCTATACAAACGATATCATATCGGGAAACAGAATAGTCCACTATACATTCAACGAGGATAATCTCTGCATAAACGAAAGCACAACGCACAAGCTGACCGACGGAAAGGAGCTTATGCTGAGCGAGACTGACACGACCTACAATTCATATAAGCTGAAAAGCGGTGTTGTATACAGAAATTATGGCTCGGGCGGAAGCGCATCGTGCGTATCATCGGAAGCTTTCTCCTATGACGCAAAAGGGAATATCACATCCCACCGCGATATCACGGGGAATATCAAATCGTATACATACGACCCGCTTTATTCTCTCGTTATAAACGAGGCTTCAAGGCAAAACAGCACCGCCGTTGTAACAAAGGAATACACACTTACGGATGACAAAAAGTCTGTGGCAACGGAAAAGCTCTTGGAAAATGACACTCTGATATCGCATTTCGACTATACATACAATGCGCGCGGAAATGTTGTGACAAGGACAGAACATCTCGGCATTGTCAATGTTATAACGAATTATACATACGGAGCAGAAATACCGTATCTTGCAAATACGGCTGTCAAAGATACACAATTTTCCGAGAGCTATACTTACGATGCTGCGGGCAGGAAGTTGACTGTTACCAACGCTCTGAATAAAACAACCGCCTCGGCTTATGACACGCGCGGCAGACTGCTTTCCGTGACATATCCGAACGGCAGTACGGAAAGCTACTCCTATAATATCGCGTCAAATACCAATACCGTGACTTCGCGCTCAGGGCTTGTGCTGATATACGCATATGACGGATACGGCAATCTGCTTTCCGTAAAGAACGGCGATGAGACGCTCGAAGCCCATACATATGACGAATACGGCAGACTCGCCTCTGATATAAAATATAACGGCGGCAAGACCGTATACGCATATGATGTGCTGGACAGGCTCGTTTCAAAAATCGAATACGACTCGTCAAATGCCGTTGTCATGCGCACAAATATCAGCTATTCCATATCGTCAGGCGGACTTTTCAAAACGCAGACAACCGTAGTGGGCGACAGCAATGCTCCCTCCGTTACTGTGGCGGAATATACGGATGGTCGCGGATTTGTCGTGCGCAAATCCCGCATGAACGGCAACGACGAGTATGCGGACAGCTACACATATGACAACTTCGGCAATGTTACCGCCGTGACTCTTCACTCGGGAGAAACGACAAGCTATACATATGACTGCATGGGCAATGTTACAAGCACAACCGATGCTCTCGGCAATATAACGACAAGTACATATGATTCCCGCGGAAATCTGCTCACCGCAACCGATGCGCGCGGTAATACTGCCATATATACCTATGATGAATTCGGCAGAAAAACAGAAGAAGTCACACCGCTTGAGGGCGGAACTTCGGGTGAGGCAATATATACATATGATATTCTCGGCAGGCTCACAGAGGAAAATCGCAGGATAGGCACAGCAGGAAGTGCAACATATTCGCGCACGGTGAATGCCTATGATGACATGAGCAATCTGATTTCAACCAAGGCATACGAGGGTGAAGCGGAAGCGCTTGTCAGCACATATACATATGATGCGGCGGGCAATATGCTCACCATGACGGTAGGCGGAAAGACAACGAGCTACACTTATGACCTCTTCGGCAGAAAAACCAAGATAACAGACGCACTCGGCGCAGAGGAAACATATACATATCGTCTTGACGGCGCCCTCATCGAAAAGAATGACCGCAACGGCACAAAATTCACATATACATATGACAGCATGCTCCGACCCGTAGAGGATAAAGCAGAGAAAGACGATAAGACACAGGTAATATCATATGCCTACACAGCCACAGGCGCCGTGCGCTCCAAGGCAAACGAAACCGCAACATTGCTCTATACATACGATAGCCTCGGCAGAGTGGCGTCGGAAACGGAGATAAGCGGCAATACCTCCGCGAAAAACGAATATTTCTATAATTCGCGCGACCTGCGCACAGACCATAAACTGTACAGAAATGACCTGCTCGTCAGCTGGATGGGATATGAATATGACGCTCTCGGCAGAGTAATATCCGCTTGTACCAAGAAAGAAATAAGCGTTCCCACATATCCCGATTACAGCGGAAAATGGCATGTTGTGCCGTCTTCGGGCAGTGAATATGATATGTACTTCACTCTGTCAGATACACCTCCGGAAATACACAGCGTGGAGATTACGGATACACGCACAAACACCAAGAAGTATTTCTATGTTCCACAGGAGTGGGAATTGGATGAGGCGGATGGCGCTTATCATAGCGGTACAGTCACCCATGACGGAACGAATTTCACGGGAACATACGGAATATATCAGGAGTTTGAAAACGAGAGCCATGTATATAACTATACGCAGATAACAACATATCCCGCGAGTGGCTTGTCGGCAAATGAATATTCCGAGCGCATCTATATTTTCAATGATAATAATGAAATCGAATATACTGTATATGTAAAAAGGTTGTCAGATGGCGGTATAGAAAATGAACTTACAAATATCGTTTATATTCGCGCGGGCTCACATGATTTGGGCGAAAACAGCTTCTTTGCGCCGACATATCATACGGAAATCGTTTCGCATGAGCCGTTTGTAAGATATACATACGATGCCGTGGGCAACCGCACAAGCGAGATAAAGGACGACGGCAGTATCGTTACATATACATACAACGCGGCAAATCTGCTGAAAACCATGATAACAACTGTAGGCAATGAGATTCAGCAGAGTGATACATATACATATTATCTCGATGGCAATGTAAAGAGCATCAAAGATAAAAATAATGCAGAGACAATATATACATATGATAGCCTCGGCAGAATAAAATCCGAAGAAATAACACTTGACGAAACGAACCAATGTATGATATCATATACATATGACAGTGCAGGCAACCGCGCGACCAAGGAAAGCAACGGTACTACGACAACATATACATATGATGAGAATAACCGACTGACAACCGAATCAACTTCCGTGCAGGCAAAGACATATACATATGATGCCAACGGTAATCAGCTGGATGCTATGGTCGATGCCAACTATGCAGGCTCATACAAATATGACCTCTGGAATATGCAGGTTGAATATTCACTGGACGGCGTGGGAAAGGTATATTACACCTATCGCCCCGATGGACTGCGCCGCTCGGTGCAGGGCAGAGTGCATATATGGGATAGCGGTAATATAATTGCCGATATCGGCACGGAAACTGTATATTATATCCGCGTATTGACGCTCATATATGCCAAGAAAGGCGAGACAAAGACATATTATCGCTTCAATGGGCATGGCGATGTGATAGCGCTTGCGAACTCAAACGGTGCGATAATCAAGCGATATAAATATGATTCTTTCGGCGTTGAGGAAAACCCGGGCATATTCGATACGAATGTATTCCGCTACTGTGGCGAGTACTACGATGCAGAAACAAAAACTATATACCTGCGCGCAAGATACTATGATGCGGAGACGGGCAGGTTTACTCAACAAGATGGGTGGAGCTATGCTGTACCCGGCTTCCTCTTATCGCTGAATCTGTATACTTATTGCGGCAATGATCCTGTAAATCATATAGACCCCAGTGGGCACTTCTTAAAAAAGCTAGGCAATAAGATAAAAAATACTGCATCTGCTATTTGCAATTCAATTTCAAAAGTGGTTTCTTCTGCAGCTAAAACTATTGAAAGAACTGTGAACAATATTGTCAGCAATGTGAAAACATTGGTAAACGGTGTTGCAGACGGTATTGGCAGTGCGATTTCGTGGGCGAAAAATGATATAAGTACGGAAGAGCTTGGAACACAACTTAAAGAAACCGCGGCAGAAGTTGCCGAAACGGTTTCGAGTAATATTGTGGACGAAATTGCATCTATAATTGAATACAATACAGATATTTTAGATGCAACTTATACGGTTATAGAGGAATTGGTACCGCCTGTCGGAGAATTGATAGACACGCTAAAAGATTTTCACTATAATAGAAACGATAACCAGCCGATAGAGGAACTGCCGCAAACATTATCAGAAGCACAAAGACTCTATGATGAGAATGGATCATGGATTATTAAAGATAAGAGCGAAGCATTATGCCACCAACACACTGCCGGCGATACTCCAAATATAAAATTTTTGAGTAGTGACGGTCATCGTGAAGTAATATACGGTTCTGACGGTCGTATAGTAACTGCACCGGAAGATATAGGAACATATAACTATTCATCTACAAATACTTTATTGGGAAAAATGGGGCATTTTTTCGCAGATATGCTCCCGTGGTATTTATGGGGAAATACACCTGATGACAGCACGACAATATATGATAGAATCAATATGTCGGCAGGTGGGGCTGTGCGAAGCCTTTGGAGGTAATATGAAAAGAATTATCAGTATTTTGCTATTACTAATCTTGATTTTTACTATGGTTACATCATGCGGTAAATTGGGTTCAAGACGATATGTCCTTGATGTCCTTGATGCCATGGATAAAGGCGATGATGAAAGATTTTATAAACTCTTGGAAGATAAAAGCTATGACATAAACAGAAATCCAAACTTACTTATTGACAGAGTTGTATTTTTCTTTCCATGTGTAGATAATCCGCTTGAAAAAGCTTGCAGGCTTGAACGGTATGATTATGTTGAGGCGTTATTGAATCGCGGTGCAGATCCGAATGCAGTTTGCACTTTGGGAGCGCTTATTTTGTCTGTCTATAATATGGGAAGTGAAAATGGGATTAAAAACGCTGTAGCAATAGTTGAACTTTTACTAAAAAATGGTGCAGATCCTGATGGCGCGAGAACAGAGACATATACGGCTCTTGAGGTTGCTGCTATATTTTCTGATAACAATGATTCATACAAAATAGCAAAGCTACTTATTGAATATGGTGCAAGCGAAAAATCGATAGAGCGAGCGTATAAAAGAGCTATAGTATTTGAAGCCCCACAGGAATTTTTGGATTTATTGAAGCCCGACGAATAAAAAAGAGCGGTGCGCCTGTCGCCCACCTTGACAGGCGCGCCGCTCGGTGCAGGGCAGAGTGCATATATGGGATAGCGGTAACGCCTCGGAGGTAATATGAAAAGAATTATCAGTATTTTGCTATTACTAATCTTTGTTTGTACTATGGTTACATCATGCAGTAAATTGGGCTCAAGGCAATATGTTCTTGATGTCCTTGATGCCATGGATAAAGGTGACGATGAAAGATTTTATAAGCTCTTGGAAGATAAAAGCTATGACATAAACAGAAATCCTAATTTACTTATAGAAAGAATGATATTATGGTGCGATCTTCGCGATAATCCAATTGAAAAAGCGTGTATGCTTGAAAGATATGATTATGTTGAGGCTTTGATAAATCGAGGCGCAAACTTAAACGCTGCTTGTAATTTCGGAGCACTGATTTATACTATTTTTTATATGGAAAGTGAAAGCGGAAAGGAAAATGCAGTTGCTATCGCAGAACTTTTATTGAAAAATGGTGCGAATCCTGATGGTGAAAAATCTCAGTCGTATACTGCTCTTGAGGAAGCTGCGAGAATGTGGAAATATAAAAATTCATATCAGATATGCAAGCTGCTTATTGAATATGGTGCAAGCGAAAAATCTATAGAGCGAGCGTACAAAAGAGCTATAGTATTTGAAGCCCCGCAGGAATTTTTAGATTTATTGAACCCTGACAAATAAAAAAGAGCGCAATATTATCGCCACGATAGGTTGCGCCGCGCGGCATAAGGAGGTAGATTTATGGCAGGAAAAAATGCTACTTGCAGTAAAGTTTATAAGATATCCAGATTTCCCGTGAACGAAAAATATGAAATGTCACTTCGTGATGAACCATATGGAATGCAAAGCCATACACTGGATTTGGGCGAAAAAATAAGTTTTGATAAGGTTCCGATATTTTATGTTACAAGAAGCAATAAGCAATTACCAGACAATCTTACAAATCCACTTTCATGGCTCGTTTTTTCAAAGCGAACGGTTGACTTACTTGCTCCTTTATGGGGAGATAATGTGCAATATTTAGATGTCAATGTGTTTTATGATGATGGCGGAGAAATCGATGACAAATATTATGCAATAAACATACTTGATGTAATAAAACGCTCAATAAATCTAAAATTATCATCGTATTTTGATATGGGCGGTTGGAAGAGTTTTGTAAAAGTTAATTTGTATGAAAAATGTGTTATCGGACATCATGCTTTTAAAGTGAAAGAGTC
Organism: uncultured Ruminococcus sp.; assembly: GCA_905202255.1. GTDB lineage: Bacteria > Bacillota > Clostridia > Oscillospirales > CAG-272 > Apopatosoma. Next base: position 33,850 of record CAJKRH010000013.1, on the reverse strand, counting down.
TATTATGGCATCTTTTTTCTCCGGCGAGACAGTGAAAATAATAAGAAAAAACAAGCTTACCGGATTCAATTTTTATGAGGTACCTTTATCTTAGACATCAATAAGGAGGAAATGATTTTATGAATAGCGACACGAAGAAATTTTTAAAAACGGTGCTCATAGTATTATTGGTTATTGTCGTAATTGCGTTTCTTATTTTTGCTGTATTATCTTTTAGCTTAGATAGAGTGAGGAATAAATTATCAAAGTTTCCTGTTTCTGACGGATATCGATGGGAATGTCAGGAATTTGATATGAATTTTGAATGTAAAATGATGGATTCCGGAATCAAAATTTTTCGTGGAGAAGCTGTTATCAATGGCACATTGTATGAAGTTGCTGACGCTAGAGTGCATACTTGCACAAAGACAAAGGGCAGGATGGAATTTTATGTAGCATATTCCGGCTTTGCCAATGAATTTTTAATATTTAAATATAAAATCAAGGGAGACAAAATGATTTGCAAAGTTCAAACAGACGAGTATGGTGTTGCTCCCGAGAACGGAATACTTACTTTTGTCAAAGTACCGATAGATCCCGAGAAATAATTAAGTGGCAATCAGCTTGATGCACGGTAGGCGCGACTATATCATCCCCCATTGATAGGCACGCCGCATGGTGTAAGCGGAGGTAGAACTATGAAAGAAAGCACAAGACACTTTTTAAAAGTTACAATTATAGCTTTAATAGTTGGCAGCTTGGCTATGTTATTATTTTTTGCGGTGCTGAAACTTTGCTTTGGCAGAGACGACACCTCATTGCCGATTTTTACACCATCTGAAGAATACCGATGGGAATGTCAAGAGATTGATATGTTTGTAATATATCATGAAGATGCCTATTATGAAGCCGGAATAAAATTGGGCGAAACAAGCTATTCTTTGAATGTCGGTACTCGCGGGCACAGGATAGAATTTGAACTTCTATCCGGAACCGACATAAATCACAAATCTCTATATCTTATATTAAATGCAGAAAAAACAGAAGATAGTAAAATTACATTTAAGGTATTGAGTGATGACTTTAATCTTGCTCCCGAGAGCGGAATACTTACTTTTGTCAAAGTACCGATAGATTCCGCAAAATAATTTAGTGGCAATCAGCTTGATGCACGGTAGGCGCGACTATATCATCCCCCCGATAGGTTGCGCCGCTCGGTGCATGGGCAGAATGCATATATGTGATAGAGGCAGTATCATCGCCGAATATCGGCATGTAAACCTTATATCAGAAAATAGGATGGTTCTGCAATTGCAGAACCATCCTATTTTTATTGGCTAGCATAGCCGATTTTTCCATTATTCGCGGGTAAATACATAGAAATAAACTCTGCCTCCGCCAAATGAATAGTCGCCGCATTTCCATTCTTTGAAAAGATATTCTTTGCCGTTAATCGTTTTTATTTCGTATGCAGACGCGGTCTTTTCACGCCTGTTCAGAACAAATCCTTTCGTCCATACGGAGGTGACGCTGCTTGTTCCGTTTTGGGTTGCCGATACAAACGCTCCGTTTTCTTTGAACTCTACCGAGAGCGCAAACAAATCTTCCTCTTTCAAGTTCTGCTTGTCGGGGTCGAAGCTTTCTTTGTGAATAACAAAATCCCGCACTTTCCATTTGCCGAGAACAGCAGTGTCATTTACAAACGGGTAGTCGATATTGTCGCATCTTCTGAATTCTTCCTGCGAAACATAGCGTCTTTCGTCTGTCTTTTCATATACCCATATCTCGGGAGTTTCAAATCCGATACCGCTGTCGCCGCAATCGGTCATCTCAAGGAAAAGAAGCTTGTGTCCGTAGATGTTTTCGATTGTATAATGATTTGCATACTGTGTATTCGGCTTGGGTCCGCCCGTAAGCAGCGTCCCTTTTGTCCAGCCGTCTACTGCCCAATAGCCCTTGCCGCCGTCGATGAAATACAGCTCGTGGAGCCAAGTCGAGTGACTGCATTTCGGCTTTCCGTAGATAAACTGCTCGCGCGTCGGCACAATGTCAACAACTTTCCACTTTCCGCATACTTCGGGGTCGTCCGTAAAGGGCGCATTTGATTTTTTGTCGGAATACAAAGGCTCTTTTGCTTTCCCGCTTACGGAAACTTTGAGCTCAACTGTTCCGTCATCGTGATAAATTTCATAATAAGCACCGCAAACCTTATAATCCGAGCTTTCAAGATGTCTGATAATAGCTTTGTATGCTTCGTCAAGCTCATTTTCCTTACAGCAGAGGGAAGCGACATTATTTCCGAAAGTAAGTGTCTTTTCGCTGCATGCGCTGTTCTTTGGCAGGCTGCCTGTGATTTCCGCGCATGCGGCAAGGTCAAAATCGGATTCTTTATATTCCGTTTCATAATTGATTATGATTTTTCGCCTGCCTATGATGGCTTTCGGCAATTTTTCCGCAATGTCGGCGGCTTCGCGCAGAGCATCCGCTTTTGAACCGTAAAATCTGCGCACAAAGGCAATACGGATTTCATCCGTTTCTCTGATAATAATATTAAACATATTTGACTCTCCTTTTGTAAGACTGTTTTTTATAGATTCGATTCTTTTCAGCTGTTTTTCGGTATTTTCGATGAGTAAATTCAATTCCGTAAGCTTTGCATTCAGTATCTCGGTGATTTTATCGCGGTTATCGACCGAAAGCTGTACTTTTATCTCATCGAGAGAAAAGCCGAGTTCCTTTAAGGCAATTATACGGTAGCAATCCACCAATTTTGAAGCGGAATAATACCGATATCCTGTGAATTTATCAATCTTATCCGGAATAAGAAGCCCTTGCGCATCATAATAGCGCAGAGCTTTTACAGATATATTGCACAGTTTTGATAATTCGCCTATCCTATACATAATCTTTTCCTTTCTTTCGGATTTTGCAATCGCAAAAACAGCGCTGTTTCTTGCTTGCAAGTCAAGTGTATCATTACAGTTAGGAGGAGAGTCAAGAGGTTTTTGAAAAATTTTTGAAATTATTTTAAATCAGCCGAAGGCAGGGAAGAGTGGGTTAATTTTTCAGGACAACATATGTTGTAGGCATTTCGAGCGGATGCCACGAGGTACTCAGAAAATTTCGCTCTATAAGTATCGCGGCGGGAATGCATACGGCATTGACAAACTTGTCCATGCCGGCAATACCCGCAACCTGACTTTGCAAATGTTTCGGCGTGTGCGCACTTAAAATCCGCGCGGCGGTTTTATCCATATCGTGAATGATTCCGATAAGTTCCGTGTTTATAAATTCTTCCGCAATAGCACAAATCTGACGATACTGCTCGGCGGTATATACGGGAACTGTCGCTTTGAAAGAGCCGTTTTCTCTGATTACATAGCCGTTTTTTATCATGTCGGCAACTGCTTCAAGGTCATATTCACCAAAGCAGCCCTCTCTGCCACTGCAAATATCGCAGAATATATTGATATATCGGTCATTTCCGTAAAAATCACGGTGATTGCCCTTGCCGCCTTTCAGATAGTCAAAGAAATAAAGGCTATCCTCATGTTTGCTGTCAACGCCGCAGTAAGAGAATATATGCTTCTCACTGAGCTTCTCCACAAACCACATGTACGCGGATTCCCCCCAACCTGTTTGAGGCGCATCCGTTTTGCCGCAATCAATGCCGCTGATCATTCGGAAAAGGACGGTACAAAGTTGCCAGCGTAAAGTATTATCCGAAAAATCGCTGCCGATAAACCCGATTTTCTTGTATTCAGACATTCTGTTTTCTATAAAAGATTTTATTTTATCTGCAATCTTTTCATGATACTTTGTGACAGCGCACTCAATCTCATCTGCACACTCAGCTGTAATTACAATTATGTTTGCCTTGTAGTGTGCGCCGTCTCTGATGATTATTTTTTTGCTTTCCAGCTCTTTTATTTCATCGTCCAGATAGGGAAGAGGTATGCCTGTTTCAAGACTTATCTGCTGAGCTGTCAGGGTGTCATTGTAGCAGGCGCTGACGATGTTCTGCCTGATTTTGTTTTGCATAAATCCCCCAAATTGATTCGGTCCCTGTCCGCTGTACATTGGAATCAAAGTCTTGGGATTGTAGCTGAGTTCTCCGAGATTTCTTTCCATATTCATTCCTTCTTTCAATATCTTTCTTGATTTAAAAAGCAGATACTTTACCATGCTTTCGGATATTGTGAGCAAATCCGATATTTCAGAGCAGGAACGCCCATCAATATAATACAAAATCGTTGCTTTGCGGTATTTTTCGGATAGCAATGTCAACTCGCGGCGAAGAAGATATATATCACTGCCGTCATCTTCCGGTAATTGCTCTTCATCAGGGATATCTTCAGGTAGCTCGCATGTGGTATTCTTTTGCTTTTTCCTGCACCACTGTTTATATACATTTCCCGCAACACCCCACATGAAAGCATAAAACGCTTTGTCATTGCGGATATTGTCAACCGATTTCATCAGCTCAAGCAAGATATCCTGCGATAAATCTTCAGCTTCCGCCTGCGAGGGCGTTTTGGCTCTGCAATACGAATAGATTGTTTTTGACATCTCCGCGATTTTCTCATTAAGCCCGTTTTCGTCCATTTGCTCACCTCCTTATAGGTTTTTCAGAAGCTTCTGCCTTAATAGTGAAAGAAAAATGATTTGGTTAATGTTTTTATAAAAATTATATCATATTTTTTGAAATTTGTCCATTGCAAATCTCGCGAGAGCGATTTTACGGCTTACCGACAAAAAACAATGGCTGACCGCTAAGGTCAGCCATTGAAAATTCGCAACTTATTTCAGTCTTGCCTAAAATACGGTTCCGTTCTTCCTCCGCTATAATATGCAAAGATTTCGGGTTTATTGATGATTTCTCTTGCAAAAATCAGCAAGGCTACAAATGACGGTGTCGGCCAGAATTGATATACCGTTTGCACTTCGTCATCCATTTCAAGCTGCAAAGTAGAAACAAGATGATATTTTTTGAGCGTTTTCAGTATTTCATCTGCCTTTTGAGCATCTATGCCGAGTTTTTTGACAAGCAGCATCGGCGTGAATGATTTTTTCGTGTCGCGCTGGTTCAGAAAAACACAGGCATCGAAAAAAGCTTTATCTGCCATATCCTTAAAAAAGGTGTGGTAATCTACACCATTGAAGTAAGCGTCGTTTGTGCTGCGAGGATTGGGAACAAGCAGAAAGTATTGACTGCAATTGGCGATTCCCATGCGGGTAAAGCCTTCGTCACGCATAACCGATGAATAGTGCTGAGCGCTACAATCGATTTCTTTTTCATAATCCTCAATACTGCCTTTATCGGTATATTTCGGATACGGCATAAGCGCGCGTTCTATATCATAGCAAAGATTGAAAGCGGCTTTTATCTTTTGCTCATCGGGAGTCTCAATTATCTTTTTCATCAGGGTCGATTGAAGATTGCTATCGGAAGTGTTTCTGGAAAAAAGACTGTCAATGGAAACGGCAAAGAAATCCGCGATTTTCGGAAGCAACTCGATATCGGGCACTCCGCCGTTTTCCCATTTTGATACAGCCTGCGTGCTGACACCGACATATTTTGCAAGTTCCTCCTGCTTTACGCCTTTTTCCTTGCGCAATGACGCGATTTGTTTTCCTATCGTTTCAATACCCATAAAAATTTCTCCTTTGATAATATTTTTTGAAAGCCGCTTTCGTTGCCTTAATTATAACACAAATCGCGGTTGATTTCAATGGAGACGGAATTTACAAAAATCAATCCGCAGTTGACTTTCGCCTGACCAAGGGCGGGGCAATTGCACAGCTTGACAGTTAAAATTCATATTCAATCCTGCCGCATCTACGACAAAACAGTCGAAATTTATTGCTTTTATCCGGATTTTTCTTTATAATATAATTACAGTCGAAAAAATTATTATCGCAACCCAACCTTTTCCCGTATTTTGCGCACTTATAGGCGAACCCCCACAAAATAAAGAAAGGACGCTTTATGAATAACCATTTTGACAAAACGGACGAAGTGCTTGTCGAGCTTACACTTCTCGGAGACGGAACTGCATATGAAGAGCTTGTTACCCGTTATCAGCGCGCGGTGATGGGAACGGCTTACAAGGTGACGAAAAACAGATTTTCCGCGGAGGATGCTTCGCAGGACGCGTTTGTTTCCGCATGGATGAATCTCTGTGAGCTTCGCGACGCTTCAAAATTCGGCGCATGGGTCTGCTCGTTTGCGAAAAACTGCGCGAGAACACTCGAGCGGCATTATCGCGCGGCGATACCCGATATCAGTCTTGACACGCTCGAGGGCTTTGAGATCGCGGACGAGGATGAACCCTTTGCCGAAGATGACCTTGAAAATGTCCGTCGGTCGGTCGATTTGCTCAGCGAAAAGATAAGAGAAACCGTCCGCCTGCATTATTTCGAGGGAAAGTCCGTTGCGGAAATAGCGGAGATGCTTTCCGTTCCCGTCGGGACTGTCAAGTGGCGCCTTTCGGAGGGGAGAAAACAACTGAGAAAGGGTTACGGTATTATGGAGAAAACATACAACGAAAACGAAAGCCTCGTTGCCCGCGTCATGCGTCAGGTCGAGGCGCTCAAGCTGTGGCAGCTCAAAAACGACAAAACCGGTTTCGAAGAAGAATATCGCGCCGTTCTTGCAAATGTCGAGGCGCTTGAAGATTCAAAAGAAAAAAGTTCTATGCTCGCCGATACTCTTCTGCGCGGCTATTGGTGGCTTCCGGGCGAAAAGAATAAAGAAGTTTTTGAGAAAATCAAAAAATCCGCCGAGGACGGTCATAACGAGGATGTTATGATGTCGGTCGCCGATGAGGAACATGAAAAATATTCCGGCGAGGAAAGAATCAGATTTATGCGTGAAACGCAGATACCTTATTACCGCGATGGCGGCTATCCGAAAACGCTGGCTTATGTATGGTTCTGGCTCGGACATGAATACCGCGAAAAGGGAGAATACGAGGAAGCTATCCGCTGCTTTGAGCAGGTGATGGATATCCTCACGCCCTCTGACGTATATTATGCAAATGCAAAGGCTGCCATTGAGGGAGAAAAGCGCTCTATCGCAGCCGAAAAGAATCCTGATGTCATCCGTTACAATTCCGATGTTTCTGGCGAGGTTTACAAGAAAATCGACGGCAAGTTATATTTCTGGCAGCAGCCCGGATACGGCTATGACACAGAATCTGCGGAGGGCGGGCTTTTCTTTAATATGTCCATATGCGACAGGATGATGCTTGACGAGAGCATGAAGACGGGAGATATTGTTACATCGTCGGACGGAATCACGCTCACATATCTGAAAAACGATGGCGCATGCGATACGCCCGCAGGGCATTTTGAAAACTGCTCCGTATATGTTGTCGACGGTGAGCGCTATGGACTTACTCATTGCGAAACATGGCTTTGCGACGGCATCGGCATCGTCCGCCAGAACGTAACAAGGTATGACGACTCATACGAATGGGTGCTTTCGTCATATAAGACGGGCGGCAAAGGCGGGCTTCTCCCATTTGAGGCGGGCAACCACTGGGAATATGCGCTTGCCACCCCGGAAACGCTCAGAATAACGGAAAGAGAAAACATTTTTGAAGTTACCGCATGCGATGCCGGCTCCGTGACGCTTTCGAGCATGAACTTTATGGCTGTGACAGGCTATTACGACACATGGGAGGGCAAAACGGCAGAGGCGAGGTACTGTTACTGCAAGAATATAACCTCCGACGACGAAATTCTCTGCGATGTGAGCGGTGCGATGAAGCGTGCCGAGGAGCTCGCCGTAACAAAGCGGCAGAAGCTGCACACTGCCATAGCAAACAAGGTAATGCGCCGCATTTTTGAAACCGATCCCACAGCCAATCCGGATTATACGGAAAAAGGCAGATGGAATTTCTTTGAATACGATGTGATAAAAAAATCCGATGGCAAAATCAGCTATGACAACCTCCGCAAATACAGCTTTGAATGGAAAGACATGTCGGATTGCGGCAGGAAATGCGTCGGATACAAGGTGCTTTACAGCTTCTTATTTACAATTTTGCAGGATGCGGCAGGCTGTCTGTGGTCGGATAAATGGCAGGACGGCTATCATTTCGACGAGAGAAAATCGGGTAAATATGTCACAAAGAATTTCAATGTCAAGGGCGGCGAAACGGTTATTACGCCTGCCGGAACATTTGAAAACTGCCTGCGAGTCAGCTTCGATTTTCAGGCGTGGGGATATTTCTCCGGCAGAAGCGAATATCTCTTTGCGGACGGTGTCGGAATAGTGCGCTTTGAGCATCCTTACGGAGAAGACAAATGCGCCGTATGGCAGCTGACGGAATATAAAGGCACAGGCAAAGGATTTTTCCCCACCGACGACGGACTTTTCCGCAGATATGAAGCAGATGCCCTTTCGGACGGCTGGCACGGCTCTGTCGAATACACATTCGATGAAGATGAAACCGGCACGGTTATGTTTAAGGACGCTCTCGGCAATCAGGACAGAGCGGACTATGAGAAAATGAAGAAAAAATAAAGGCACGGAACTAAACAGAAAGTTGATATAAAAACAAAACGGCTGACCATGGCGGTCAGCCGTTAAATTTTGCGGTGAGAAATGAAAGGGAAGAGAGCGGAATTGCATGACAGAGAAAGCCTCGGCAGGGAAGAACTGCCGAGGCTGAGTTTATTTTTTAACAGTATATATATCCAATGCCGCACCGTATCTTGAAAATGCTTTTATCTCGGCATAATTATTACCGTACTTTTTGCGCGCATAATTATCTGTAGCTTCCCAAGCCGCAGATATCAATTCCTTTGGCGTTTTTTGCAAATCGGAGTGTGCGCCACGCTTCATTCTATGTAGCCTGAATTTCATTTTATCGGTGAATACCTCTTCAAAATCTTCGGCAACTTCATTGTACGGGGACTCAAAATATTGCAGAAGCACCGTTCTGTAGTCAATATTAAACGCGGTACTTTGATAATTATGACTTTCAAGATATTTGTAATAATAGTCGCTGATATCGGATAAAACGGCATTACAATGCTTGTTTTGCTCCGATTCGTCTTTCGTCATAGGCATTCTCGGGGAGCCGAATCTGATAAGTTTTCCTCCGGGTTTCAGCACACGAAATATTTCTTTGATAACGAGTTCCGGCTCATCGACAAGATGTATCATAGCGTTTTCAATCACTATATCCATACTGTCATCCGGAAGCATAATATCATAGGCATTCATCTGTGCGAGAATGAGATTATTATATAGTCCTTTGGCGCGTTTTGCCGCTGTATCTAACATAACTGCCGATATATCTGCGGCAATCGTATAGATTCCGTTTTTTGCAAGAGGGATAGAAGCAGTGCCCAAGCCTGCGCCTAAATCGAGAACATTGATTTCAGTGCCAAACTTTTTTGCGATTAAATCACTGCAAGCGGCATATACACCGTATCGCTCGGTATTGTTTGCATCCCAGTATGTAACCTCCGGTTCAAAATCTTCACCGATGTCATCATAACCAATGTACTGCTTGTCTCCGTCAAGCTTTACAGAAGCATCACTGCAAAATCGATATATCAGGTTAATAAAAGGAATTTCATATCCGCAAGTATTGCATTGCGGCAGCAAAGTTTTTGACCTGCATTTCGGGCATAAATAATAATGTTCCATTTTTTCCTCTTTGTTATTACTTCGTAAATCCAAAATATTCGGCGACCTCGTTTGCGGTAGTATCTATGCTTGTATGATTGTTCCAGATAATGTTTTTAATACCAAGCTCGGTGACCCAATCGGGGATATTCGATTCAGCAGGGGTAACGCATTCATAAGCATGCTCTATAATTTGCCGCTTTTCTTCATCGCTCAAATCTGTCCGCCCTGCAACAGTATCGCGTATATTTTCATGGTCGGGACGGTTAAACCAATCAAAAGAAGTGCTCTGATTGCAAAGATGGACCGCATTTGTCGCGATCGGAGCAATAGCATAATAATCAATATCTCCCTCGCAAATGATAACCTTATGCAAAGAAGAAAGCTGAATAAGCTCGGCGACCATCATCGGCGTCATTTCCGCTACGAAATGAACTTCACGCTCTGCAATCACCTCTTTGGGCAGCTCCCAAAAGCTTTTGACTCCGTATTCTTTTTCAAAGTCACGGCACATATAGGGCTGGTCGACGGGATTGGCTGATTTCATCTGACGGTTTCGGCTTTCGTCGGTACTGTAAACATAGAAACCGTATTTTTCACTTAACCGATTTGCTATGGTTGTTTTTCCGCTGCCCCAGATAAAGTATACATTTTTTAATTTGTTTTTGATAATGCTGTCTGCAATATTCATATGTTACCTCACAGTTTTTTCAAAACGCTATCAATTCGCATTGAATAATAAGTAGTCAAAGGTGCGGTCAGCGGTGAAACCCGATGGATTCCCGACACATCGTGAAGCCCGTAGGTGACTGTACGAAGAGCTTTTTTCCGCTTTCAGTATAGCATAAAAACGCTTGGAAGTCAACTCATTTACAACGCAAAGGCTGCATTGCAGTAGACAAAGAAAAAGCGGTCGAAACAACTGTGGGTTGTATATTGCGCCTGAAAATAAACATTGCGGTTCTTGATATCAATGGTGAAGCATGGTATAATGTAACCAAGATAAGCGCTTATCAATCTAAATGAAAGTGGGAACACAATATGCAAATAAATTTGAAAGACAAACTGCGTTCATTGCGCTTGCAGAAAAATATCACACAAGAAGCACTTGCTGGTCATCTCGGCATTACACCGCAATCGGTCGGAAAATGGGAGCGCGGCGAAGGCTTTCCCGACATTACGCTCTTGCCGCGCATTGCATTTTATTTTGACATAACGGTGGATGAGCTTTTGTGCGTGGATCAGGTAAGAGTTGAAGAAGCAATTGCTGAATATGAACGGCAAGCCGCCATTTATCAAAAAAACGGTGAGAACGACAAGAACCTTGAATTATGGGAACAGGCGTATGCGGAATTTCCGAACGATTGCCGCGTGATTGAAGGATTGATGTTTGCGATAAACAGAGATGCGGTCTATCCGTGTCCAAAGGACAAGGCAGAATGTATTATTTCACTCGGAGAGAAGCTTTTACAAAAAACCACGGACGCAAGGCAAAGAGAAAACGCACTTCAGTGCCTTTGTTACACTTATGATGGTATTGACAAGGAAAAAGCTCTTTATTATGCAGATATGTGCGGCGGTTTTTATGTGACAAGGGAGGAACTCCGGGCGATTATTTTAGACGGCGAAGATGGAGTCAAGGCGTGCCAAAGCTATATAGACTCTCTGATCCACACGGCAACAATGACTGCTTTGAGAATGACATCAAAAATTTCTTTTTCACACGAGGAAAAAATCGAGGTGTTTCGGTTTGCAATTGACATTATGGAGCGTTTATATGCGGACGGAAACGTAGGATTTTGTGCGTCTTACCTGTCGCTTTTTTACTCTATGATAGCTTCTGAGTACGCACAAATGCACGATTTGCAAAAAACGCTTGACGCTTTGACAGAGAGCTGCCGCTATGCGGTTATTGAAGCGAATCTGAAAGATATGGATTATACAGCACCTATGGTGAATAGATTAAAGTACAAAAAAGCGGATACGTCCAAGAATTACAAAGGGAACGCCTGCAATCTCAGATTAAAAGCATTGGAGAACAGACAATTTGATTTTATCAGAGAGGAAGATGCGTTTAAGAAACTCATTGTAATGCTGGAACAAAACACAGAGTAAATTTTGAATAGGCAGTAGTCAAAGAAAAAGCCTTCCGAAAAAGGAAAGCGGCTTGTGCTGTAAATGCGGCACAAGCCGCATTTCTGCCGTCAGGGGATTTTTCAGAAGTGGTGAACAAAAGCCGATTATAAGCAAAAAATCAGCCGAAAGTGGAGAGAAAGCCCTCATTTTCGGCTGATTTTTGGTCGGGATGACAGGAGTCGAACCTGCTTGGGCCAGTTCCCAAACGCTAAAAACCTGATTTTTTGCGTGATTTTACGGGCTTTTCGGGGCTTTTTAGTCCTGGTGGACTGCTTTCGTGTGCTCTTCGCGGCATAAAATCCGGGTAGTCCGAAGCCGTAAGTGGTCAAAGGTGTGGTCAGCAATCAAGTGAGAGCATTTCGCTTGCCATGGCATCACAGAGTTTAGTGTCAATGGATTCGCTGAACATTTCAAGAAACACGGCATGAATGACCTTTGCGATTTCGTCTGCGGACATGCCTTTTCGGATGCGTGCAAAAATTATCTCGATTTCGAAGTCATATTCATCTGCCGGGCAGCACATCCCAAGCAACCCAATCGGATCGGCTTTATCCACAACGGACTTTATAATATCTTTAGTCATTCGCGTGCCTCCGTTCAAGATGCTTTTTTCTGCCTTCAGTATAGCATAAAACCGCTTGGAAGTCAACTCAATTCACAACGCAAAGGCTGAGGTGCAGTAGGCAAAGAAAACGGATTTTCAAATTCCGTAGGCACATCACGAAACGGCGGTCGGGTCAAGCAGGAACCTTTCGATGCCGACGGAGCATGCGGCAAAAATTCGTATTTATACCTTTTTATCAGATGTTGCACCCGAGGGACAGGCAAAAACGCCTGCCCTTTTTCTATCGGAACAATACCCCAAAAATACGGCGGTATAGTTCCGAACATTGTTCCGATAGAACTTCAAAAAACTTATTTTGCGCCGCAGTAGGCAAAGAAAAAAGCACATTTACACACAAAACGGCACTTGCGCTCTTGACAAATCTCCTATCATAGTATATAATTAAACTTGATTACAAATGATAGGCGGTATAGCATGAAAGATTTGATCAAAGCAATCCGTACTGTGGAAAATATGAATCAGGAGCAGTTTGCGTCTTCCCTTGGCACAACGCCGCTTTCCATCAATCGTTGGGAAAACGGAAAAACACTCCCGAATCGTATGGCGCAGACGCAATTATATAATTTTTGCAAAGAACATTCGATTGATGTCGCAAAACTCATTGTTGACACCAAGGCATACGCCGATACAGATAACAGGCTGATCCTCTATCACGGATCAAAAAAAGGAATTACCGGGGATGTTGCACCGATCAGTCGAGAGGAATGTGATTTCGGTCGCGGTTTCTATATGGGAACCAGCACGCTTCAACCGCTGACGCTGATCTGTAATGAGGACAAACCCAAGTTCTATGCAGTCGAGCTTGATTTGACAGGACTGAAAGTGCTGACTGTCGATATCGGTATGGACTGGGCAATGCTGATTGCCTATCATCGCAAGGAGATGGAAAGTGCCAAAGGAACCGCTGTTTATGAGAAATATGCGCATATGGCTGACGGTTATGATGTGATTATCGGTTACATTGCAAACGACCGTATGTATACCGAACTTTTCCGCTTTTTTAATAAAACGCTCACCGACGTGGCGTTGATAAACTGCCTATCCGCACTTGATCTCGGCAAACAGTATGTTGCGATTTCCGAAAAAGCGTGCAGACAGATCAAAATACTGAAAGAAGAACCGCTTTCACCGTTGGAGCTTGCACTGCTCAAGGATATGAGTGCAGAAAGAAGAAAAGAAGGCGTGGCTCTGGCGGAAGAAATCGAGGTAAAGTACCGTCGGGAAGGCAAATTTTTCGACGAGATTCTGAGAGGCGAATGATATGTTGAATTCCTTACAAATGGCTCTGTGCGATACGCAAGGGCAACTGTTTGAGCTTGCAGCTGAACAGGGATACGCAAGTGAAGCATTCGTCAAGGCGTATATGACTTCGGCTGTTGCTGCTGATATGGATAAAGAGTTTCATCATATTCAATGGGCAGGCAAAGCGTATATCCTTTCGCGTATGGGGGATGAGCTTGCCGATCAGCTTGTCAAAGGCGGCGAGATTTACGATAAAGAAGCGCTGTATTGGATGGGCTATATCTACCGTTATTGGCACTTCTATACCGATGAGAGTAGTCGCGAGATCTATAAACAAGCCCCGGCAAAAACAATGAATGTGGTCTATCTTATGTACCACACCATGAGTCCCGAAATGGCAATTGATAGGCTGAGAGAGGCATGCGAACACGCTTGATAAAATAACAGGAGAAATCATTATGGCAAAGAAAGCAGAGAAAGAGGAAATCAACCTTGATAAAATCTCTATTTCTGATATAACAATCCAAGAACAATCTCAGAGATGTATGCAGCGTATAACACATGAAAAAGGATAAACGGGAGCAGTTAAAAGCATAAATCAAAACATCTGCCTAATTTTAATTAAAAATGTGTTGGCGGAAGGAGAAAAGTTAACCAATGACAAACACCGAACTCACTAAGTTTATAGGACACTATATCGAGCACGATAAAACACGTAGCGCAATCATGCTTACAGCGCCTTGGGGAGCAGGCAAAAGCTACTATATCCAAAATGAATTGATATGTAGCCTTAAAGAACACGCATGTATTGTTGTGTCTCTTTACGGACTTAATAACCTTTTTGATGTAAGCAAAGCAATTTATCTTGAGTATAGAATGAAGTTTTTGAACAAGAAAAGCGAAACAACGACCGTAGGAATATTAGCGGCCAAAACGGTGCTCAAAGGTGTTACAAGTTTTTTTGGAATCGATTTGTCGAAATCAGAAAGAGATATGAAAAAGCTCTATAAGTCTATAGACTTGTCCGGGAAACTGATTATTATTGAAGACCTTGAAAGATCCGGTATCGATATATTAGAGATCCTCGGATATGTTAACAACCTTGTCGAGCAAGACGGTGTTAAAGTATTGCTTGTTGCCAATGAAGATGAGTTGATACAGTATGAACCAATAAGCGAGGAAACACAGGAAAAACAGGAAGCTGCAGAAATATTAGATCGATTAAATGACCACAAAGGTAGAAAATACACAGAAATAACAAAAAGATATTTAGCGACAAAGGAAAAGACCATTAGTGATACTATAATATTCGAAGGGGATTATTTGAGCGCAATCGAACATATAATGTCTGAATTTAGCAAAACATATTTCAATTTATTCTTGGCGGATTCAACAATAAATGAATTAGTATCATTGCTTAAGGACAATAAAATTACAAATTTGCGCACTTTTATCTTTGCGTGTCAAAAAGCTAACGACATTTTTGAATATATAAAACCCGATCCGAAAAAAGATCTTGATTTTATCAAAACGATTCTTTATAGTATAATTCTGTTTTCTCAAAAAATCAAAACCGGAACAAAGAAACATTGGGAAGGCGGCCGTGATTTTTCGATTGAGCTTTCGTCTGAAAAGTATCCTTTGTTTCGTTTTTGCTATGATTATGTTTTGTGGCAAACTCTCGATGCCAATAAAATTGGTGACGCAAAAGAAGCGTTAGAAAAACTACGCTTATATGATAGAAAAAAGTCCTTTGGAGATAAAGACTTAAGTATACTCTGCAGTTGGTGGATTTGTTCTGAAAACGATGTTATGAATGCCATAGAATCAATAACCAAAAGATTGGAAGACGAGTCGGACATCTCATTCTACGAGTACGGACGTATAGCTGCTCATTTGATTTGTGCGCATCATACTGTAGGATGCGATATCAAACGAGCCAAAGAACTTTTGATTAAAAACCTGTATAACAAAGGAAGCGAAATCAATGCAGATTTTATTTTTACAACAGTTCCAGCTACTGATGCAGGGGCAGTAGTCTTAGAAGAATTCAAGGAATTGAAAGAAGATATGATTGCTTCATTAATGGCAAAAGATGTTGCTATATTTGATTTTGATTACCAACCTTCAAGCATATCTGCGTTTCACAGCAATGTTCGTGACAATAGAGGTAGAATCCATAGAGATGGATCCTTTATGTCAAGACTTGACCCTGAAAAGCTCACCGACATGCTGAAGCACTGCACGGCTGAGAATATTCAGGATTTTAGAGGTGCTCTTTTAACCGTTTATGAACCGAGGAACATACGAGATTTTCTTGAGCATGATAAAGAAGCTCTTGAAAAGTTACTTACCAAAATAAAAGAACTTTTGTCCTATAATGGCTTTGATAAAATACAGAAAATGCAACTATGTTTCTTTGAGAATAATTTAAACGAATTTATTGCAAAATTATAAAAACACGCGAAGACGTCCATGTCCAAACTTCAAAACTATAACGGTCGCTATCGTGAATATCGCAAGGGAAAAAATGACAAAAGCCGTTTGAAAGCCGAGTGAGAATTAACTCGCAGGAGCAACTCGACAAGCTGTTCGCGAAAAAACACAGAGTTTTTTGCAAAACGGTATTGCAATTATTCGAGTTTTAGAATATAATATTGTTATACAATTCCGGAGGTATGATTATGGATTTTATGTCTGCAAGAGAAGCTGCTGATAAATGGGGAATTTCCCAAAGACGAGTTGCTGTTCTTTGCTCTGAAAACAGAATTGATAATGCGACTATGGTCGGCAATATGTGGATTATACCAACTACTGCTGAAAAGCCAATTGATGCAAGAAGTATTCGCTATTCAAAAGCTGACGAAAAAAAAATAAAGCCTTTTTTGAAATGGGCTGGAGGCAAAGGTCAGCTGCTTTCCGAAATTGAAAAGTATTACCCTTTTAAAAGCGGGAAAATCACGAACTATGCCGAACCTTTCGTTGGCGGCGGTGCGGTTCTTTTCGATATATTAAGCAAATACAATCTTGATGCTGTTTATATTAGCGATATTAACGCAGAGCTTATCAACACATATCGCATTATAAGAGACGATATTGATGAGCTTATTGATATGCTGATGGCTATGCAGAACGAGTTTGTACCGATGGACACAGACGACCGCAAAGCATACTATCTGGCAAAAAGAGAGCATTTCAATGACTTAAAAGTAAACGGTAATGAAAACATCAATATTGAAAAAGCTGCTCTTATGATTTTCCTTAACAAGACTTGTTTCAATGGTTTGTTCCGAGTGAATAAAAAAGGGCTGTTCAACGTTCCTATGGGCTCTTACAAAAATCCAATGATTTGCGATGAAGAAAATTTGCGAGCTGTCTCTGAAAAACTCCAGCACGTAACGATTGTATGCGGGGACTATAGAGAATCTGCTGATTTCATTGATGATAGTACCTTTGTTTATTTCGATCCTCCATATCGTCCTATCACTGACACGGCGAGCTTTACCGCATACACGGAAAACCTGTTTAACGATGAAGAACAGATTGAACTTGCAAGGTTCGTTGACGAAATGCACAGAAAAGGCGCAAAAATGGTCATCAGCAATTCCGACCCGAAGAACTCAAATACAGAGGACGATTTCTTTGATGATATCTATTCCTCTCATAAAATCAAACGTGTTGAAGCTACTCGTATGATTAACTGCAACAGTGAGGCAAGAGGAAAAATCAAAGAACTGCTTATATCGAATTTTTAAGGGGAATGACTATGAAAATTAGAGAAGGTACTCAACGCATAGAAAATGGTACGAAACAGGCAATTATAGAATTTGTATTTATCGATTACATCATTTATGTTTTTCAAGGCACTCTGTCCCAATTCGACATTGTAATTAAATACAGGAAGGGCGGGAAGCGGATTCGAACACCGAAGCATATTCATTGGGTTGTTGATATTCTAATGAAAATGCAGGGGAATGAAACGCTTACCAAGCGCTATTTGGAAGCTATTCAGAAGTGCTGGAACACTTGTGTTCCCCTTGCCAACAACGACTATGATACTTTGAGAGCGCTAATTGAGGACGGCGAAAAAGAAATTGACATTGAACAATATTTTGACCTCAATGCATATGGTGAATATGATGTGGAATTTTTGTATGTTTTGATGGAATTATTGGCGGTACAGGAAAAGACAAACCGAGCCGACGCTTATATGTTCGGAAAAATTATCGAAGAGTTGCTTGAATCTGATCGAGACATTTTCAAAATCATATCAACGGCAGGCTTTGGTGGAAGAAGAGGTTAATATGGCAAACAGAAATTTTAGCACTTGGCTGTCCGGCTTTCGTGACAGTATTGCAGATTACGGATACTACATAGATTTTGAAAAAGTCCATCGTAATGTCGATGGCATTAAGGTTGAGCTTAATATTCTCAACTCGCTCATTGGCTCTAAGAACATCAAAGAGGATTTCAAATCGTTAATCAAGAAATATCCCGAAACACTGAAATGTATCCCACTGTTGCTTGCGGTTAGAGCCAATGAAATATACTGCCAGGACGAAAATGGCGGTTATATGTACCAGTTTGACTTTGGCAAATATCCACCCAATAGTCATGTTCATTACGAACGCTACGCATATTTTATGGAACACACAGGTCTTTTCGATTTGCTTGAAAACCACATCATCAATAACCTTGTTGACTATGTGACAGGTGTCGAAACCGGACTCGATTCCAACGGTCGTAAGAATCGTGGTGGTCATTTGATGGAGGATTTAGTTGAGAACTTTATCAAGAAAGCAGGCTTCGTAAAGGATAAGACCTATTTCAAAGAAATGTATATCCATCAGATCACTGCGAAATGGGACATTGACCTCTCTGCTATTTCGAATCAAGGAAAGATGGAAAAGCGTTTCGATTTCGTCGTAAAAACGCCTGCTATGATTTATGGCATCGAAACCAATTTCTACGGCAGCGGCGGCAGTAAGCTCAACGAGACTGCTCGTAGCTACAAAACGCTTGCATTGGAAACTAATACCATCAACGGCTTTACGTTCGTCTGGTTTACAGACGGTAAGGGATGGACAAGCG
Organism: uncultured Ruminococcus sp.; assembly: GCA_905202255.1. Taxonomy (GTDB): domain Bacteria; phylum Bacillota; class Clostridia; order Oscillospirales; family CAG-272; genus Apopatosoma. Next base: position 15,131 of record CAJKRH010000013.1, on the reverse strand, counting down.
CTCGTAACAACCTTGAAGAAACCTTTGATGTGATGGAGCACATCTATAGCATCAAAGATTTGGAGAACGGCATTATCACAGAGGTTTTCAGATAATGGCTAAGAAAATCACAAAATGGGAGCCGGAAGATTTCGAGTTGGAAATGACAACTCATTGGTCTTTTCCTAAACGAGGCGATTGGGCTACCCATGATGCAAAATGGCGTGGCAATTGGTCACCGTATATTCCACGAAATATTCTGCTTAGATATTCCCAAGAGGGAGATTTGGTTCTCGATCAGTTCGCCGGTGGCGGCACAACTCTTGTGGAAGCAAAGCTTCTTAACCGAAATATCATTGGCGTAGATGTAAATGATATTGCCCTTGCAAGATGTAAGGAAAAAGTGGATTTCGAGCACGAAGGTGCTGACGGCAAAGTTTATATACATAAGGGCGATGCTCGCCACTTGGACTTTGTTCCGGATAGTAGCATTGACCTTATTTGCACCCATCCGCCGTATGCCGATATTATTCAGTATAGCGAAGATATAGAGGAAGACTTATCTCATTTGAAAGTTAAAGACTTTCTCAAAGAAATGGAGGTCGTAGCCGCGGAAGGGTATCGTGTATTGAAAAAAGATAAATTCTGTGCCGTACTCATGGGTGACACTCGCCAAAAAGGGCACATGATTCCGATGTCTTTTGAAGTTATGCGTGTTTTTGAAGATGCAGGATTTAAGCTGAAAGAGCTGATTATTAAAGAGCAACACAACTGTAAAGCTACGGGATATTGGAAAACAAACAGCGTGAAGTACAATTTTCTGTTGATTGCTCACGAGTATCTGTTTGTGTTTAGAAAATAATCACTAAAGAAAAGGATAGCAACTCTATATGGGAATTTCGATTTCTAAAGTAAGAATTAAAAGCTTTCGTTCAACTGAGAATCTCGAACTGTCATTATCAATGACAAACGTATTAATCGGTGCTAATAATTGCGGAAAATCGAATTTTCTCAAAGCTATAAATATTGCGTTAGCACAAAATGAAATAGTTTCTTTGGGGATATCTACATTGGTAAAGATGAAGTTTTAGACAATACTAAATATGCTAATACAGATATAATGCTTTGCCCTGTGAATGTGATGAATAACACATTAAGCGCCTTTTCTGATTTTTAGATTGGTTTTTGCAGAATAGTGAATTACAACCGGGTTCCAATCTGGGACTATATAAGCATTCGAACCATTTTGCAACAGCATAGCAAAGAGCGTCCAAAATACAATGTAGGGATCTTATTTATACGTGCCAATGCAAGATTTTAATAGAAATGGTCTGACGAAGATTTATACCGCAAGTATCATTTTTCTGCGGATGAAATCTCCTATATCGAATCCATCGTAAAATCTAAGGATGCATGGTCTCTTTATGAGAAAATGCTTTCCATGTCCTACGACGAAATTGTCAAACTTCTTCTGAAAAAATACGGCGCCGCAAAGCACGACTATTTCACTGACAGAGAATGCACCATCAAGAACAAGTTGGTTTCCCGTACTGCCGAAGGTCTCTTCTGTCATCATATCGATGAAGATAAGGCAATCATGCTCAGCAATGATGAGTATGCCGCGCGGAATCCGTTTGAGTATTAGAAAAAGAATCGGCTTGTCTATTGCAATCCGTTCGAACATCTGATACTCCATGTAAAGATTTCGGAAGAGCCGAGAAACCAGGACGCCAATGAAAACGAACTTCCCGGTATTGGCGCTGCTATCAACTATATCTGCAAGCAGCTCAACGACATTTGCGCCGGCAAATAACCCGCTGAGGAATGGCGCAAAACCGTGGCTGCCAAAGTGCAGGATCGTTTTGACGACTATATCCTCATCCTCCGCCATCTCTGGAGCATCATCGAGCAAAACCCGCTCTATAAACCATCATCACCAAACAAATGCTCGGCACCGCTGGGACAGAAAGGTCGTGGACCGGGTGAGCAGTAATGTTGACAACGAGGATTGAATTGGAACTTAATTGCATATGATAAATTTTTTGTGCACTTCTTTTTCTCTTTTTTAATTTAAAAACACATAATCCTAATCGCAAGCATAAGCATTAGATATATTCACGTGCTATGTTTGGATTCGCAAATAGAGGTATAATATGAATCAACAACTTGATGGCATTTTTTCATATCTTGATATTAATAATAAAACGGGATTGGCTTCAGAAAACAATATTGATAGTCTAACGGCTTTTCAACGGTTGTTTTATGAGCAAGCAAAGAGTAAAATTGGTGTAGATGCCGTATACTTTTTGAGAGATGAAGAAGGTGTTGCAAAAATCCCATTGATCTATTTCTCAACACTTGAAGACAATGACGCTAACAAAGCGGCACAATTGCATAGTTTGTCTTGGAACATGGGTGAAGCACCACTACTTTTTATCGTAACTCCAACAGAATTGAAAATATATAACAATTACCAAACGCCCAAAAACAAGGATGGTGGCTTGGATCCGGAAGCAGGGTTAATAGACACCATTAGTTTGCTTACAGATCTTGAATCACAAAGACAGAAACTTTACCCTTATAACCGAATGTTGTTAGAAAGTGGTGAGTATTGGCGGCGAGCCAACGGACGTTTTAATATTAACACTAGAATCGATACAACGTTGATGAATAATTTGCGCGTTATGAGAAGAAGGCTAATCACCCGGATTAAATCAAGAGCAAACGCTGTTAATATCTCAAATGAAAATATAGTTTCTATTGTTCACGGCTTGTTAAGCCGTTCCATCCTGATTAAATATTTGGAAGAAAGAAAAGACTCTAACGGGGAATCAGTATTTCCAAAAGATTTTTATGAGCAGTCTCTTCCGGTGCAACTGTATGCAAGCAGTATACGGATGTACTTGGCAACAAAGAAGCAACATATAACTTGTTTGGCGTTTTGGAAAACAAGTTTAACGGAGATATGTTGCCCCTTATTGATAACGAACGCGAAGTGATCACCGACGGAGATTTAGAAGAGCTAAAGTCATTTTTGCTAGGCAACTCCGATTTGGAAAGCCAGCAGATGACCCTATGGCCGTTATATGACTTTAATATTATTCCCATAAAAATCATAAGTAGCATATACGAGCTTTTCTTTCATCTTTCCGATGCGAGCGATAATGATAAAGGTACATATTATACGCCATTACATTTAGTTGACACACTATTGGATGAAGTGTATCCTTGGGAAGGAACTTATGAACCAATATCTATTATCGATCCATCTTGCGGCTCTGGTATATTCTTGGTTGAAGCATACCGTAGGATTGTTTGCCGTTGGATGTACACAAAAGGTGTTTCTCAAATCACTAACGAACAGTTAACTGCAATATTAAAAGAGAGTATATATGGTGTGGATTTAAATGAGGAGGCCGTGAGGGTTGCTTCGTTTAGTTTGAGTTTGGCACTGTGCGACTTTTTGGATCCTCGCAGCATTTGGAACGAGCTGTCATTCCCCAAATTAGTAAATGAAAACTTGATTATAAGCGACTTTTTTGACAGTGCTTTAGATTCTCGCTTGACAAAATACGATATTGTTATTGGTAATCCGCCGTGGCAGAGTCAACTTACAGAAAAAGCAGTCGAGTATATCAATAACAATAATTATACTGTTGGCGATAAGCAAATTGCTCAAGCATTCTCAATAAAATGTTCTACAATATGCAAAGGAACAGGGGTTATTTGTCTTTTAATGCCAAGCAAAGGATTGCTCTTTAACAGGTCGGCACAAAGTTCTATCTACAGAAAACGATTCTTTGAGGAAAACACTGTCTCAGTAATAATTAATTTTTCCATTTATCGAAGAGTGCTTTTTGATAATGCCACCGCTCCTTGTACCGCGATAATATATTATCCCAAAAAGCCTACCGAGGGCAATTCGACTATTTTTTATTGCACTCCTAAACCGCAATATTCTCTTCAGGATACCAAAAAATTTTCCATTGATCCAACGGATATATGTAAAATTCCAAGCGATCTGATATACGATGATCGTATTTGGAAAATTGCCATGTTGGGGAGTCCGAGAGATTTAGAGTTGATCGATAGGATACAAAGCACCTATCCGTCTTTGGGCGATTTTTTATTAAACCACAATATGTGTAGCGCCGAAGGCTTTATTAGGGGAAGAGGTGGTGATTTTCACAAAGATCTTATAGGATATCCAATTATCAATGTAAGAGATTTTGCACCTTTCTACACATCGATTGACGGCTTGCCCATTAATGAAAATGACCAATTCTACCGCTGCTCTTTAAATAATCATATTATATTTAAAGCACCACATCTAATTATGAAGCAAAGTCATAGAAAAGGTCGGTTCTACGCCTCAGTTCTTGACTACGATGCGATATTTAATCATAGTTTGCTTGGCTTTTCTGGCGATGAGTGTATGCTTAAATATTTATGCTTAATTATCAACTCAAAATTGTTCTCGTACTACCATCTTTTAACGAGCAGAACTTGGATGGTTGAGCGTGATGCTTTGGAAGCAGGAGATATACGAACCATTCCTATTCCAGAGCCATCCGAGGTAGAATTAGAAAGAGCTGTCGGAATTTATGATAACATTAAACATTGTGGGGATGAATCTACAATGGATGCTTTTGTATTTGATGTCTATCGTTTGAAAGAATATGAAACCTATTTAGTGACAGATGCGTTGGATTACCTTTATAACTACTTTGATAAAAAATCGAATTCCATCGCATTTAATAAACCTAAAAAAGAAATGTATCAGAAATACTATTCCACCTTGATGGAGGTGCTAAATAATTCCTTAGGCCAAGCATTTTCTCCTCAAGCATCGTTCTATATTGGCGAATCACCATTGTCAGTATTGGTATTATCAGTAAATGGCTCTAGCAATCGCAATTTGACGTTTTTTGATAGTAGAGAGTCTACAGAACAACATCTTTCACAGTTGGATTCTTTGCTTACAGAAGAACGACATAATATTTATATTCGAAGGAATGTTAGGGTTTATGGAAAAGATGCTATTTATATTGTTAAGCCCAGACAAGAAAAATATTGGAATTATTCAGCCGCCTGCCGAGATGCTGATGAGCTGTTTTCGGACATTATGAGAGCAAAGGGGTGAAATTTAGATGAGCAGCATTAGACATATTACTTCCTCTACATCTATGCCTCCTGATTTGGCTAAAAAAATTGGGGTTGGTGGTGTAAATGAAATATTGGATGTTTTTTGGATGGGATACCAAGAATTAAAAGGCGACGCTTCTTTTGCTGTCAGTTTATCGTCCGATGAAGACGAAATAACACAAAAATGGTATGAAAAAATTCTTGGTATTTGGGATTCCCGAAATAGGGCCACTTCCATCGCTCTTAATGGACTTCATCCTATTCACCAATATGGCGATAATACAATGAAGAGGCGCAAAGGAGTTAAAGCACCTACTATTGATTTTTGTTTTAAAGATTGGTCAACCGACAACAGCTATTTTGGTGCGGAAGCAAAGAATTTATATGAAAGCAGACCCGATAAAATTGCACGATATGTTTCTACAGGAGTTGACAATTATACAATGGGCAGATATGGCTCACAATCGTCTGAATCATCCATAATCGGATATGTATTATCTGGAAAAATCGCAGACATCGTAGATGAGTTGAAGATAGAAATAGCTAAAAGGGTTCCCATAGCAAACCTTGCTCGATCCATAAGCTTCAATCCACAATATAAAAGTACTCATATGCGAACATATGACAATGAAGAAATCATATTACACCATCTATTTTTTGACTTTGTGTCTGCGCAAAAGTCCAAAATATGATGGCAACAACAATCGTTGTATAGTTATGAAAATTGACAGCTACGAATAACGATTCCCAAATTATGCTGTATTGATTTGATAAATTTCATCCCCCAATATCTCCCTCGCTGTAGGCAAAGAAAAAGCCCCAGCGGTGAAAAAATGATTTTCAAGGCTTCGCACAGAGCCAGTGCGGAGCCTTTCTTAAAAGTGAAAAGTCTGCATATAAGAGCATTTTTGATGCCGAAATTTACAGTTGCCTATTTTGCGATTCATGCAAAAATACCCGAAAACGCTGATATAGCGTGCTTTTTGCGCTGTTTTGTGATACGCTGTCCATTCGGATATATGGTAGGAATCAACCGATGGAACGGAGGTGTAACCATGATTCACGAAAAACGCCGCAAAGTCAATGCAGAAAAAAGAACAAGGAAAAAGGAGGTGCTATGGTGAAAAAAGGTGCAAAGAAAGAGCCGGAGATGGTTCGGATTATTGCGATTGACGGAAGTGACATCCTGAAGCACGGAATCACGACGCGCAAAGACGGAAAGCTCTATCCCGATGCCTTCCGCGGCGTGCTGGACGAGAGCCTTGACACGCTGAAAATGAAAGAAATTTTCAAACGGCACAAGGCAGCGTTGCCGTTCACGTATCTGGAGAACAAGCAGTTTTGCCGCGCCGTAGTCAATGTTTCCTTTGCATACGCCATCAAGCAGTTTGAGCAGTACGGGCGCAGGTTTGTGAGACACGGATGCACGGTAACGGACGATGAGATGACCGACCATGTGTGCGTGCGCGACGGCGATTTGATCGCCATTGAGGTGCCGTATCAGAAAGACACGCAATATGCGTCGGTGCAGAATCCGATTTCTGAGGCACTGCTCGGCAAATATTTTGTGTACGATAGTGAGGCGAAGGCATACTGCAGAAGCAAAGCGGCGATTCCTTCTGCCGTTACCTGCAAGGCGATACGCGAAAAGCTCTATACCGAGGGCTTTGACATCGATGGCGTGCATTATGTGCGCTACAAGCGCAGTGCCGGTGCAAGCCGTGACGGGCGGTGTATGTTCATTGCAGAACCGCTTTATGCAGACATGATGAAGTGGAGTGCGTGCGGACTGTCGGCGGATGATGTGACCGATCAGGCTTCATGGCAGGCGTACCTTTCCCTGACGATGAGCAGCATTGAAGGCACCATTAGGTTGCCGAAAAAGGCGATTCTCATTATGCCGGATGCCGTCAGCACCTTTGAAACAGAGGCGGTCAGCGTAGAAGAGACTGCCGACCATGACCTTACGGCAACCGAAAAGGAAGTGACTGTCAGAAATAAGATCTGGGACGGGCAGGCGATGCTCGACATCAGCGTGTTTGAAGAAAACGGGTATGCCGACTACGGCATGGTGCTGTTGCGCAACCGGTTTTTCAAGACCTGCGCATTCAATACGCGGTTACAGGAATGGTTTGCGGACAACGGCATTGCCAGTGTCAGTCAGCTTGCGGGCTATACCACCGCGCGGGATGTGAAGGATATCAAGCTGGTCATTACCGAGAGCAGTCTGAAATATCTCAAATTCATGCCGCCGAAGGTCTCCTATAAGAAGGGCTTCAAACAGTGGCTCGACGCCGCATACGAAGGAAAAGATGAATCGGTGTTCGGCGTTGTCAAGACGGACAAGCCCGCGCCCCTGATGAACGGGAGTATGGCATATACCAATTATCAGCTGATCAACACGCTCGGGCTTTCCTATGCGGGCATAGAAGAAAAGGTGCTGGCAGATTCCTTTGATTACCTTGACAATATGTTGGCGGATTCCGCTTTTCTGCGTTATCACATTCACACACCGGAAGCGGTGGCGAAAATGCAGGAGGAAGAGATTCCCGATCTTGAAACTTACCGTATGGAGACGGTGCTCGACATGACCTGCCGCACGCCGTATTTTGAAAACACGGATTTTTATAAATCCTTCCGCCGCGAGACGGTGTCGCATTTCAAGGATCAGCTGAAGGACGGCAGAATCCCCGTCAACGGCGGATATATGACGATGTTCGGCAACCCCTGCGAATTCCTGTATGCGTTGATCGGTTGGTGGCAGGAGGGCGATGAGTCGGTCACCTTCGGCGCGGAGGAAATCTTCACGACCGCCTTTCCGCTTGATCAGATCGTGCTTTGTTCCCGGAGTCCGCATATCACGATGGGCAATCTGTACCTTGCGCGAAACATGGGCAATGTGGAGATCACGGCTTATTTCAACCTGACGCCGAATATCGTTTGCGTCAATTCCATCGACAGCAATCTCTTGCACCGTCTGAATGGCTCGGATTTTGATTCGGACACACTGCTTGTCACCGATGAAGAGTGGCTTGTGCGTGGTTCCGCGCAATGCTATAAACCGCTGAAAGTTCCGGTATGTATGGTGGAGCCTGCGGGTAAAGCGGTGTACACGGGTACGCCGTCGGGACTGGCAAAACTCGATTACGATATTGCCGAAAACAAGATCGGCGAGATCGTCAATCTCTCTCAGTTTCTCAATTGCCTGTTCTGGGATCTGCTGTTCACGGGCAAAACCGACTACGAGCCGCTGTCGTTGTACTATGATATCTGCAAACTCGCCGTCCTCTCCGGCATGGAGATCGACAAGGCAAAACGGATGTATGCGGTGGACACGGGCAAGGTGTTGCGGCAGCTCGGTGAGTACCGACGGAAATACAAAGAGGCAAGCGGCGGGCATCTGCCGGAGTTCTTCCTCTCCATGACAGGAGGCAGCGACGGAGGAACGGGAGAAAACAAGGCACGCCTGGATTGCCCGATGTCGTTTGTCTATGATGCGGTGAACGCTTACCGCGGGAAGGCAAAGAGCGTGAAAACGGTTCCGCTGTCGGAACTCTTTTCGCTTGATAACTGCGACTGCGGCGCCAACGATACGCACAAGAAGCAGAACATCATCAAAGCGGTGACGGAAGCCTTCTCACAGATCACCGCTTTGCAAACTGCGGCGAGCAAGTGCGAGGAAGATGAGAAAACGATCTACCGAAAAGAGGCGCAGGAAATTTATCTGAAATGCCTTGAGAAGGTATCAAAGAATGTGGTAAATGATCACATCCTCGCGATGCTCCTCTCCGAGATCGACCATCCCGACGACTCCCGATACGAAATCAAGTCCTGCCGGTATTTTCTCTTCTCCTGTCTTCTGTATGAGGAGAATCGCAGGTTGCTTTCCAAAGTGAAAACGCCGGAGGACTTCGTTCCTTACGACCTGATCCGGGTAGAACCCGAAACCGTTCCCGAAGGTTACCGCACGGAATGGATTTACGGTTTCCCGCATGCGCATCTGCTGATCAAATAACAAAACAGTACACAAGAGTGTCGAGCAATCGGCGCTCTTATTTTTTTGCAAGGAGGAATTTTTATTGAGAAAACAGTACGGAACATTTTACAGTCACAACGCCCGCGACATCCCCGGCGAATATTTTCCGATGCCGAAAAGCATCTTTCGTCTGGGGCTGACCGCGGGTGAAATTCTCGTGTACACCTATCTGATGTACTGCGAGGACAGAAAAACCTTTCAGTGCCATCCGAGCTACGCCACCATCGGCGAGGCGGTGAACATGAGCAACAACACGGTGGCAAAGCATGTGGAGGGGCTTGTACGCAAGGGGCTGATTACCACCGAGCGCACGACCGTGAAAACACGGGACGGTCGCACGCACAACGGGAGCCTGCTCTATACGCTCTGCCCGCTCGCTCCGGTGGAGCAGGCATATTTTGAAAAACAAATACAGCAAGCATCAGCGCGGCTGAATTTCAAAGCCGCGCTTGAAAAATACGAAAAAAGGAAAGGAGGCGCGTAAGATGAAGCACTCAATTTACAAAACGCGGGAGGAACTGCCGATGTACCTGACCGTGATGGATGTGGCAGACCTGCTCGGCATTTCCCGTGCCAGTGCCTACGAGCTGGTGCGGGAGCAGAACTTCCCAAAGCTGAAAATCGTGGCGGGACGCATCATCATTCCGCGGGACAGGCTGCTCGAATGGCTCGACGAACAGACCCGCTATGACAGGGTCTGACGGTCGATTATTTGATAGCAGGATAAAGCCGTGTCTCGGACGCGGCAATTCACACCGCACGGCAACGCCGAGCGGGGATTTGACGGCGAAATACGGGGGTTTTTGTGGTTTTGCGAAAACGCCGCTCGTGTCTCGCGTATGCCGAAAAAGACTGCCTGCGGGTCTCAAACACGAAAATCCCTTGAGAAATCGGGCTTTTTCCGTGTCTCGAACCGTAGGACAACGAAAACAGAAAGGTTGAAATTATGACAAAAGAAAAGCAAAATGACGCGATGCCGTCGAAAGGCGTCCGGCTTCGCGTCGATCAATGGGAGGACTGTGACAGGTTTTCCGAAACACTCAAAATGGCATCACGGAACGATTTTATCCGCGATGCCATTGATTTTTATCTGGAATATCTGCGGCGGAATAACTCGGTAAAGTTTCTCACACCTGCGCTCGAATCGGTCATTTCCGCCAAGGTGCGGGACAGTGAAGAACGGCTTGCCCGATTGCTTTTCAAGCTGGCGGTCGATCAGAATCTGCTCGCGCACGCGGTCGCGGACTGCTTTGAGTTCAGTCCCGCAGAGATTGACAACATGCGTAATGACTCGGTGCGCGAGGTCAAAGAAACAAACGGAACCATCCGCACGGATGAAATATTGAATACAAAGAGGTAATTTTTATGGCAAAACTGATTTTGAAAGCACCGTATTACAAGCGCGGTCACAAAACCGAGGACGGAAGAGGTCGCGGCGGTTATGCGGAATATATCGCAACGCGCGAAGGCGTGGAACTTTTGCGCGGAGGCATGGTGAACTATATCGGTCAGCGCAAAGGCTCCTGCGGGCTGTTCTCGGACGAAGGCGTAACCGTTGACCTTGCGAAAGTCAGCCAAGAGATCGACAATCATTCGGGCAATGTGTGGGCTCTCATCTTCTCGCTGAAGCGGGAGGATGCCGAACGGCTCGGCTATAATTCCGCCGCGCAGTGGATGCATCTGCTCCGTTCTCGCCGCAATGATATTGCAAAAGCGATGCACATCTCGCCCGAAAATCTTCGTTGGTATGCCGCGTACCACAACAAGGAAACCAATCCGCACGCGCATATGATGGTGTGGTCGAAGAATCCGCGCGAGCCGTATCTCTCGCAGACGGGGATTCACGACATCAAAAAGGTGATGGCATCGGACATTTTCCGTCAGGAACTGCTCTCGGTTTATCGCGGGCAAACGCAGGCGCGGGACGATCTGAAAGAGACATTTCGCGCAAAAATGCGGGAGCTGACCGCTAAAATTCGTGCAGGCGGGAATGAAATTTCTCCCGAGCTCTATCAGAAATTCGCGCTCCTCTGCGGGAAAATTGCTTCGCGCAAGGGCAAAAAAGTCTATGGCTACCTGGATAAATCCGCAAAGCAACTCACGAATGAAATCGTGAAACTGCTCTCGGCGGACGGGAAAATCGCGGAGCTGTATGACCTGTGGTATCGCTGTCAGTGCGAGGTGTATCGCATCTATACCGATGTCATGCCGGAGAAAATTCCGCTTGAGGAGAACAAGGAATTCAAATCCGTCCGCAATGAAGTGGTGCGTGCCGCGGCGGAAATTCTGTCTTTGCCGAGGCAACCCTTGCGTGAAATGCCCGAAGGAAAAATGCCGGAGGAAGACCTGAAGCTCCTTGAAATCCGCGCCGACTTCGGTGATGTCGATGCCTTGATCGCGCTCGGTCGGCATTATTACGAAAAGGAAGATGACGCGGACGAGGCGGAATATTTATGGAAAATTGCCGCCGAAAAAGGGAGTGTCGCGGCGATGTATCTGATTTACAAGGGTTACCGCGACGGAAAGTTTACCGACAAGCCGAGCGACAAAATGAAATATCTGCGCATGGCTGCGGACAAAAATCACGCTTATGCAGAGTATGAGCTTGCCATGCAGACCGACAAACGGATGCCGAATGTGAAGCTGTCCTACCTCATGCGTGCGGCGGAACACGGCTGCACCGCGGCAGAGTATGAAATCGGCAAACTGTATTATGAGAACGGGCAGACCGAACAGGGGCTTGCTCATCTTGAAAAAGCCGCCGCATCCGACCTCTGGGCGCGCACGCAGGTCGGGCTGTTTTACTGCTATACGTGCGATGATTGGGGGCATGGCATGGAACTCCTGACCTCCGCCGCGGAGGAAAACTACGTGCCTGCGCAGGAGGCAATCCGAAATATTCAAAATGGGCTGAACGCACAGATCTTCACGGGGCTGTGCGATCTTTTTTATTACGCCTCAAACATCATCGACGGGCGCGCGGAAGAAATTCAAGCGCCGTCAGGCGAACCCGTCATCAGCCGCAGGCAACGCCGCGAGGAACAGGCAAAGCGGGACGGTGTGGTGATGCAGATGTAAATCCTTTTTTCAAAAAAAGATTTGCATGCAGCTATGGACAAACCCTATTAAATAGGGTATAATAGAATAGAACTGCCGATAGCAAATCTATGAAGAAAGGCGAACCCCTATGAGCATTTTCGACGATATCAAAACGGGACTGAATCAGGCGATTGACTTTGAAAAAGGAAAAGGCAAGGCACGGGTAACCGTGATGACCATTCATCCGGTCGATCAGTTTTCACCGGACGAAATCAAGCAAATCCGTACCGATACCGGAATGACGCAGGTGCTGTTTGCGCAGTATATGGGTGTTTCCGTAAAAACCGTGGAGGCATGGGAAGCCGGCAGAAATCATCCGGTAGGAGCCGCTTGCCGCCTTCTTGCCATGACAAAAAACGATCCTGATTTCCCTGTGAAATCAGGTGTTGTGGTTGCAAGGGCAAGCAACTGAATCAGGAAAACCGGGAACGGTGGGGAGTATTTCTCCGCCGTTCTTTTTTATCGCCAAAAAGCAGTTGATAACAAATTGATAACTCTTCGCCCGACCGCTGGATATTCACTCGAACCTGTGGTATCTTTGCAGTGGGCGAAAAAAACTTACGAAAGGAAGAATAACAATGGCAAAGCGAAGACCGCAAGGTGACGGCATGGTGCGCAAGCGTTCGGACGGACGCTGGGAAGCGCGCATTGTGATCGGTCACAAAAACGACGGAACGCCGATGCACAAATCGGTGTTCGGCAAAACGCAGAAAGAAACGCTCGACAAATTGCACCGCGCGATTGAAACCTACCGCGATGTCGATCTCTGCGAGGACAGCCGCATGACGCTCGGCGAATGGCTTGACAAGTGGCTGGACGAATATATGATTTTCACATTGCGGGAGAGCACCATGCAAAGCTACCGCATGATGGTGAACCACTATATCAAGCCCCACCTCGGCAAAAAGCCGCTGACATCGCTGACGACGGCGGACATTCAGAAGCTATACAACAAGCTCAAAAAGGAGGGGCGCGTTCGCGAAGACCCAATCAAGGGCAAAACGCTTGCCGACAGCATGGTTCGCGGCATCCACATGATGCTTCACGAAGCGCTCGACGCGGCAGTAAAAGAACGTCTCATCGTGCGCAATCCCACAAACGGCACAACCGTGCCGAAGCCAAATTATCCCGACAAGCAGGTGCTGGACGACGGTCAGCTTGAGAAATTTCTCGGCATGATCGAAGCCTACCCCGATTGGCGGGATTTTTTCTATACGGAATGTATGACGGGACTGCGCCGCGGCGAAATCTGCGGACTGAAATGGAGCGACATCGACTTTGAAAACCGTCGACTGCGGGTGGAACGGTCACTCTCCGCCGTCACAAACGGCAAGATACAGATCGGTGAAACCAAAACGGGCGCGGGCAAACGGACAATTGTCCTGCCGCCGACGCTTGCCGCACTGCTTGCCAAACGCAAGGAAAACGCGCTGAATGAGTGGGTGTTCTACAATCCGTGCAACCCCAACCTGCCGATGAATCCGGCAGCGGCATACCAAAAACTGCACACAATTCTCAAAAATGCGGAACTGCCGCGAATCCGCTTTCATGACCTGCGCCACACCTTTGCTACCCATGCGACGAAAGGCGGAGTCGATCCGAAAACGCTTTCGGGCATTCTCGGACACACAAACGCGAGCTTTACGCTCGACACCTATACGCACGTGACAGGTGACATGCAGAAAAACGCCGCCGCGATTGTCGGCGGCATGGTAAAGAAATTGAAATTGGAGGACGAGTAAATGGCAAAGAAAAAGCAAGGCGACGGCAGTGTCTTTCAACGCAAGGACGGGCGGTGGGAAGGCAGAATTGTCGTCGGGTACAAGGAAAACGGCTACGCCCAAACAAAAAACGTGACGGCGCACACCAAGACAGAGTGTCAGGAAAAATTGGCGAAACTGCGGGAGGAATGCGGACGTCGGAGCGAGAAAATCAAGCCGGACATGCCGCTTAGCGACTGGATTGACTTCTGGTATCAGAATTATTCCGCGCCCAAGCTCCGCCCGACCACACAGGCGTGCTATTCGGGAAGGATTTATACGCACATCATCCCGTCCATCGGCAACATACCGCTGAACAAGCTGACGCAGAACGACCTGCAACAGTTTTACGCACGGCTCAAAAAGAGCGGACGGAAAAAGCATGTTGAGAAATTCGGAGAAGGACTGTCCGACCGCATGGTGCGCTCCTGCCATACGACCTGCCGCACGGCACTTGAAAAGGCGGTGACAGAAGGTCTGATCCGCATCAATCCTGCTATCGGGTGCAAGCTGCCGCCGAAAAAGGCAAAAGAAATGCAGGTGCTGACTCCGCCGGAAATCACGCGGTTTCTCATACAGGCAAGAGAGGAGGAATATTACGAACTCTTCCTTCTGGAGCTGACCACGGGCATGCGGCGAGGCGAAATCCTCGCGCTGAAATGGCGCGATCTGAATCTGAAAACAGGTGAGCTTCACATCTCGCGGCAGGTGCTGAAGGTCAACGGAAAGGTGCTGATCTCCACACCGAAAACAAAATCCTCCAACCGCATGATTCTGCTGCCGCCCGAAATGCTTGAACTGTTGGCAGAACTGAAAACGCGAACCGACAGCGAGTGGATTTTCCCGTCCCCGCTTGACCTCACGCAACCGCGACACCCTGCGGCGGTCTATCACCGGTTTCAGAAGATACTGGAACGCGCAAACTGCAAGCGGGTGCGCTTTCATGACCTGCGCCACACCTTTGCCACCATGGCACTGGAAAACGGCATGGACATCAAAACACTGTCCGCCATGATAGGTCATGTCAGCGCGGAAACCACGCTTAATATTTATAGCCACATCACCGACACGATGCAACAGCAGGCGGCGGCAAGAATTGACCGCGAGATTGC